>NZ_JBFTIN010000003.1:0-247173 GCF_056394785.1 Rhizobium sp. 10N414
TGCGACCACCGGGCACAAACGGCTTCAGCCGCTCCCACTGGTCATCTCGAAGAACCTCACCATCCATCGCCGACCTCCAAAAGTCAGCGTTGAATCTGATTTGCGACTCGAATGGAATCCCGGATCGTTAAATTGTCACCACAGCCTAGCGGATTTGGCCGGCCGCCCAGTGGATAGCGCTGTCCAATTCGGCAAACTTTGCGGATTGCCAGTGGAAATAGTCCTCGATGAATGTCTTGGAAAGCCATAGCGTGCCACGGTTGCGCGGGTTTTCCCAGCCGAGCATGCCGTCCGTTTCTGCTTTCTTGAACATCCGTTTCAAGTTGGTGAGGGAGATGCCGAAGTCGCTCGCGATTTCGCTGATCGTCACGCCTTTCAGCAGAGTGCGATCATGCTCCCGCGCGTCGTCCGGCAGGCGGCTGATCAGATCGTGCAGCACGAGGCCGCCGACATCCGACCAGAGGAAATGCCCGATGCTGCTCCGGGGTTCCTTCCAGACCGGATCCTGGATAAGGGCACGCGCAGCTCGCGGCTGTGCGAGAAGGAAGAGCCGCGGGGTGTCAGCGGTCAGGCTTGCGCGATTGCCGCCGTCGAGTTGATCGAGGCAGGCCATATGGCCCTGGAACCAGGAGGCCATGGCCTCCTCGCTCGCCTCGGTCGTCTCGAGGCGACGCAGGCGCCGGTCGGGCGTTTCATCGGCAGCATCCCGCAGGAACTTATAGGCAATCAGTTCTGCAAGGAACGACGCAGCCGTATTCTTACTGGCGAGATCGAACTCTTTGGCCACCTGCATCATGCGGCCGGCCGTGAGCCCCGAGCGTGGGTTGCCTCGGTCTCGTCCGGCATGCATGGCAAACAGCGTTTGCGTCATTAGCCACTTTTGGTGCGAGGCGGCGAGGCGGGCAAGGCGAGGAGCGCGCTTGTGAATGCCGATAAGGTGGAGTGCGATCTGGCGTTCGATCGACAGAAACAGAGGGTGATGAAGGATTTCGTCGCGTGTATGCAGTCGGCCAGTGAGCATCGTATCGTATTGTCGGATCGGATTGGTTCCCGTTGCTCCTCCAACATTTGCGTCGATGTTTCAATGCGGCACTTGGTTAGCGGATCGTTAATCGATTGGTATAGTTAAATTCAAGCGATCCCGGATCCTTCGATCAACTGGGCAGACGCTGGTTCAAACGCTCGATGTCTTCGCGCAATGCTGCAATTTCGGTGAGCACGCGCATGTCAATCTTCTGATGCAGGGATAGAACTTCCAGTTCTGCTTTGAGATTGACCTCATAGTCTTTTGCCGCCTCGAAACGATCGCGCTCCGCCTGGCGGTTTTGCGACATCATGATGATCGGAGCCTGGATCGCCGCCAGCATCGAAAGCACGAGATTGAGGAAAATGAACGGATAGGGATCGAAGGCGCGCGTCAGCAATACAATGGTGTTTACAACGCACCAGCAGACCAGGAAGAGCAGGAAAGCAATAATAAAGCTCCACGAGCCGCCAACACGCGCAATCGTATCTGCCAAGCGCTGGCCGGAGGAAGATTCGGCTTGAAGAGCGGCATTGATATCGGTCGAGATTATCTTCCGCTCGTGCGCCTTCGCGAGAACGCGCCTTTCGATCTCGCCGAGTTCGTCGGCCGGCTTGTCGAAGTGATGGTGGATGAGGTCCGATAGGTTATGCATGGCCGACTCCGAATGCTAGATCGCTCGGGCGCCAGTATTCCGTAGTGTTTTCAAATTGCAATGCGGGCTTGTGCCGCTTTTCTATGTGCCTTGCGCATAGAGCCAGGCATGCTGCGGGAAGAACCGCTCGAGCGTCTGAGCCTTGCCGAACATGATGTCATGCTGGAGGTATCGATAGTCCCGGACGAGGGGATCGAGGTTCTTCGGCTTCAGGACCCAATCGGGAGATGCCGTGTTGTCGCGGGCAATGAGCTGATATCGGTCGATGACGCTGTACTTCTTCTGCACGCGGCCGAGGAAGCCCGTGTAGTAGGGATGCTCGAAGCCGGCGAACTTCAGGAGGTGGTACGAAAGCAGTGACGGGCTGATGGTGCCGACATCCTTCTTGCTGCCCTTCTTGTTCGACCAGATGACGAGCGGGGTCTCGTGTTCCTGCTTCATGACGCTCACTGATGCCTTGCGGGTGGCAACCTGGTCCGGCATGTAGCCGGTCGCCATGTAGACATTGCCGAGCGGGGGCAGGTGGTCGCCCCACAGCACGATGATCGTTTCGCGGTCGCGCTTTTCTGCCCAATCCATCAGCATCTTGAGGCTGTCGTCGGCTTCCTTGACACCCTGCGTATAGGTGCCAAGGGTGGCGCGGTCGGCATCGTTCAGGTTGCCCTTGATGTCGATAGTGTTGTGGGCGTAACGGTTCGGTTCGTAGGGGCCATGTCCCTGCAAGGTGACACCAAAGAAGAAGAACGGGCGATCCATGCCGTCAGCCTCGTTCATGATCTCCTTCATAAGCGACTCGTCCGAAGCGAAGATGCCTCGCTTTTCCATGGGAGGCAGGGTTTCTTCGGAGCGGAACTGCTCGAAGCCGAAGTCCTTGTAAACCTCGTTGCGATTCCAGAACCAGCCGCTGAACGGATGAAGCGACCGCGCCGCGTAACCTTCGCCACGGAAGAACGTGGCGAGCGAGGGAACATCACGACGGATGTATTGCTGGTAGGGAATGCTGCCGTATGGCAGGAAGGCGTTGGAGAAACCTGTCAGCGCCTCGAATTCGACATTGGCGGTCATGCCGCCAAACTCCGGCGAGAAGACATAGCCGGACTGCTCTGCACGGATCGTCGGCATAGGATCTGGCGACAGGCTCAGCGTCTTCAGGCGGGTCGGATCCCAGAATGACTCGCTCATCAGCATGATCACGTCGGGCTTTTCGCGTGGCCCGCTGAGGTAGCCGTAGTTGCGGCCGGGGATGGCGTCGAGCGCCTCTGTACCGAAGCCGACAGGCGCTGCCACGTCTGCCATCGGAATGTTGAAGATGAAGGCGAGGATGAAGCCGTTGCTGCGGTAGTTTTCCTTCTGGTCCCACATCATCGGAACCACCTGCAGGCGGTCACGGATGAAGGAATATTGGGAATAGTCCATCAAGGACCCGAAAGCCGCGATAACGGGCAGGCCGACGCTAAGCCGGCGGACGCGAGAGGCCCTTGGGAGCTTTGGGAAGTTGCGCCAGGCGAAGCGCCAGAGGAAGACAATCGCGGTAACGGACAAGACGATGCCGACAAGCATCGCAACGGCCGTCCAGGGGCGGTCGCGCACCATCACAGGGAGCAGTTCCATGATCTGCCGCCCGAAAAGGACGTCCGATGGATAAAGCGGGTCCGAAAGGTAGTGCTGCTTCTGGTTGGATACGATGGCGGGGACGATCACAAGCGGAAGAACGATCAGCGCCGAAATGAACCGCCGGCCCAGGACTGCATCGAGCGACAGCATCAGGACAGTCAACATCACAACCGTCGTCATCCCCGGACGCACAGGCGATGTCAGGAATTCGCGGACGTCGGCCAACCCATCGCGGGCAATGATCTCGACAGTGGCGGTGGCAAGGAGCGCAAGCAGGGCACAAAAAGCAACGCTGAGTGCGGTGCGTAGGGCGGGCGACCGAGCGCTTCCCCCGAAATCGGTGGAAAGCGACGCAAAACGCGCTGCCGCTGCAGACCTCATTACCAACGCGATCAACTGGAAAACTCCGACGTCATAAAAGCTTCGTCGAACTGTCACATCTTTGTCATGAATGCTAGATGAACCGTTAGGTTTCCTGCATTTGTGATCGGTGGATAAACGCCCATCACGCAGGAACTACCTCCAGAGCAGATTCTCGGTCAGGCGCATTTGCTTGTGCTGAGTGGCGAGCCGTCGTAGGTCTGGCGGATTCGATGCTTAGGAGGATTCAGATTGCGCAGTTCCGTTGAGATCTACAGCATCAGGACAGGCGAGGCGCGCGTCGTCTGGCAAACCACGCAACTCGTTGAGGCGCCGAACTTTTCGCCGGATGGGACCTATCTGCTGTTGAACGGCGACGGACTCCTCTACCGTCTCGCACTTGATGGTTCGAGCAAGGTCGGCAAGGTCGATACCGGCTTTGCGACGACCTGCAACAACGACCACGGCATTTCGCCCGATGGCCGCCAGATCGTCATCTCCGACAAAACCGAGTTCGGGAAGTCGACGATTTATGTGCTGCCGGCCGAAGGTGGTACGCCGCGGCTGGTGACGCAAAATCGGCCATCCTATTGGCACGGCTGGTCGCCCGACGGGAAGCAACTCGCCTATTGTGGCATCCGCAACGATTTGTTCGATATCTACACGATCTCCGTTGACGGCGGCGAAGAAAAGCGGCTGACCCACGGCGAGGGACGCAATGACGGGCCGGACTATTCCGCCGACGGTCAATGGATCTACTTCAATTCTAGCCGCACCGGCCTCATGCAAATCTGGCGAATCCATCCCGATGGGACCGGTCTCGAGCAGGTCACCAGTGACAACTATGGGAACTGGTTTGCCCATCCGTCGCCCAACAACGACAAGGTTCTGATCCTTTCTTACGATCCTGATGTGTTCGACCATCCACGCGATCTCGATGTTCGCCTGCGGCTGATGGACATGGACGGCGGAAACCTGACGATGCTCTTCGATCTCTTCGGCGGGCAGGGAACGATCAACGTGCCCAACTGGTCGCCGTCAGGTGATGAGTTCGCCTATGTGCGCTACTTTCCCGTCTCGGATTAAGGGATTGCGTCGGCCAGGGTTTATGGGCATAGACGCGTCCGTCGGGTGCCCGCCGCGGGCGGGAGAATCGGGAATTCGGTGAAAGACCGAAACGTGCCCAACGCTGTAAGGCTGACGGCTGCCGCAAAGAGCCACTGGTCCAGTACCGGGAAGGCGCGGCAGTCGGATGACGCCAAGTCAGAAGACCGGCCCGACACCATAGACTGACCCGCGTGGACGGCGGGCGGTTGTGTTGTTGGGGATTGACGATGCGACCAGACCATTCAGGCTCCCTGTCGGGAGCCGCAGCCTTTTCGACCGAGGAACGCGACGCCGTCTACAGGGCGATTTCGACGCGACGCGACGTGCGTTCCGAGTTTCTCCCGGATGCCATTCCGGACGACGTCGTCAAAAGGCTTCTGACGGCCGCGCATCACGCGCCGTCCGTTGGGTTCATGCAGCCCTGGAATTTTATCCTGGTGCGCGATGACAAGGTGAAGGAGGCCGCGTGGCAGGCCTTCAATCGCGCCAACCGCGAGGCCGGCGAGATGTTTGAAGGCGGGCGGCAACAGCTCTATCGCTCGCTGAAGCTTGAGGGCATCCGAACCGCACCGCTCAGCATCTGCGTGACCTGCGATCCGGACCGCTGCGGCGATGTCGTTCTTGGCAGGACGCACAATCGGCGGATGGATTCCTACTCCACGGTCTGCGCCGTGCAGAATCTGTGGCTCGCCGCCCGCGCCGAAGGCGTGGGGGTCGGCTGGGTGAGTATCTTTCACGAGTCCGATATCAAGGACATCCTCGGTGTTCCTGATCGGGTCGAGATCGTTGCCTGGCTCTGCGTCGGCTATGTCGACCGGCTCTATGACCAGCCGGAACTCGCCGTCAAAGGATGGCGCCAGCGATTGCTGCTGGATGAACTGGTGTTTACGGATCGCTGGGACAATCCAGCGGACTGAGGGCGGCTATTGCTGCTGCGGCTGAGGGCCCGGCTTTGCCGGATGCTTGAGGTCGATTGTGCCTTGGTCGCCGGCCAAGAACTGCGGACCGATCTGGCGCACCTTGTTGGTCGCCGGATCATATGGCCTGTCCGGCACCTGAGGCTGCGGTGCAGCCGGGGCGGCGACCTTGCTCGCTGGCTCGGGCTTCTTGGTTTCGATCGTGGTGATCGATCCTTGTTGCGGCGGTTCGCTGATCGATTGGCTTTTTCGCATCCGCTCATAGTAGGCGTTGAGGTCGCAGCTGCAGGATGATTTTTCGCCGGGTTTGCGGTTCTTGTAGGCGAAAGCGTTCGGCATTGCGCTGTAAGGAGCGCCCGTCGCCGCCGATATCATCTGTGAAGTCTCAGTGCTGGAGACGTCATGATAAAAGAGCTCGGTGTCGATGCCGGGACACATCTTCGAGCAGGTGTCGGCATCGCGGGCGAAGTCCTGCGAGGTTGCATTCGAGCTTAACGGAAAAAAGCCACCGTCGCAGGTGCGCACACAGACGGTATTGAGATGAGAGGGCGTCGACATGCCGGGGAGACCGTATCGGCGCTGGCCGGGATCGCCACCCGGCGGTACGAAGGTGTCGTTTCGCAGCGCCTGATCTTCAATGCTTGGAGGCGGTGCATATCCATCGCCGCTGTCGGCGGGCCACTGTTCCTCGTTGCAGCCATTGTCATCGAGCGCCGCAAGAAGCTCGTTTCGCGTGCGGACATCCTCGCTTTGGCCACGCAGCTCGTCGCGCCGCTGCTGCAGATAACGGATGTTGTCGACCATTTTGCTCTCCGCGCGCTCAAGCTCCCCGCAATAGCCGTCATCGTCGCCGATCACGACCATGCTGCCGCTTGTGCAGCCGTTCTGACGGAGATCGCTACGGACTTTGCGAAGCTCAAGGTTCTGTTCGGCGATGGCGCTGGCGAATTTGCGCACCTCGGGTGTGCTGCCGATGATTTGCGGCAGATCCGCAAGGCGGGCACGCAGGTCTCCGCAGATCGCCGGCACCTGGGCATGGGCCGGGCCGATCAACACAAGTGCGGCTGCGAATGACAGAATCCAGCGGTTCAAGGCATCGTCCCATCGGTGAGCAGGTCGTAAGGCGCGGCGTCCCGCCGCGCCTCCATTGCTAGCCCGTTTGTCTTAACAGGCTGCAGTCGGAATCTTAGCGCATTTTCTCGATCGGCCGCAAATCACGCCGGCTGTGAAGCCTCGACGACGGCGAGGGCAGCCATGTTGACGACACCGCGGGAGGTCACCGAGGGCGCCAGGATGTGCGCCGGCAGCGCAGCGCCCAGCAGGATCGGCCCTACATGCAAGCCGTCGATCATCGATTTCACGACGCCGAGGGTGATATTCGCCGAATCCAGGTTCGGGAAGACCAGCAGGTTCGCTTCGTCATGCAGGGTCGTGTCGGGCATGACGCGCTTGCGCAGGGCGTCGGAGATCGCGCTCTCGCCATGCATCTCGCCGTCGACTTCAAGCTCCGGGGCTGCTTCGCGAACGAGCTTGAGAGCAGCACGCATCTTCGTCGCGCTCTCGGATTCACGCGAGCCGAAATTCGAGTGGGAAACGAGGGCCACGCGCGGCGTAATGCCGAAGCGCTTGATTTCCTCGGCGGCGAGAACCGCGGACTCGGCGATTTCTTCCGCAGTCGGATTGAAGGTGACGTAGGTGTCCGTGAAGAACGTGGCTCCGCGCTGCGAGATCAGCAGGCTGAGTGCCGAGAAGTCGCAGACGTCATGCCGCTTGCCGATGATCTGGCGAACGTCGCGCAGATGCTTCTCGTAACGGCCTTCCAGGCCGCAGATCAGAGCGTCGGCTTCGCCGCGCTTCAGCGCCAGCGCGCCGATGACGGTCGTGTTGGTACGAACGATCGTGCGGGCGGCCTCCGGAATGACGCCGCGACGCCCGACCAGCGAGAAGTAGAGATCGACATATTCGCGGAAGCGCGGATCGTCTTCCGGGTTGATGACGTCGAAATCCGAAAGCGGGCGGATGCGCAGGCCGTAGCGCTGGAGGCGCGTTTCGATGACCTGCGGGCGGCCGATCAGGATCGGTTCGGCAATGCCTTCTTCCAGCAGCACCTGCGCGGCGCGCAGCACGCGTTCATCCTCACCTTCCGAGAAGATGACCCTCTTGCGCTCGGCATTCTTCGCCGCAGCAAAGATCGGTTTCATGATGAAGCCGGAACGGAAGACGAAACGGTTGAGCTGGTCGAGATAGGCGTCGAAATCGGTGATCGGACGCAAGGCGACACCGCTTTCGGCGGCAGCCCTCGCGACCGCCGGGGCGATCCGCAGGATCAGGCGCGGGTCGAAGGGCGAAGGGATCAGGTAGTTCGGGCCGAAGACCGGCGTTTCACCCGAATAGGCGCGGGCGGCGACGTCGGACGGCTCCTCGCGCGCAAGTGCCGCGATGGCGCGCACGGCAGCCATCTTCATTTCTTCGTTGATGGTGACCGCGCCGCAATCCAAAGCACCCCGGAAGATGTAGGGGAAGCAAAGAACATTGTTCACCTGGTTCGGGAAGTCGGAGCGACCGGTGCAGATCATTGCATCGGGGCGGGCAGCGCGGGCGAGATCGGGCATGATCTCCGGCGTCGGATTGGCGAGCGCCATGATCAGGGGGTTTTCGGCCATCTGCGCCAGCAGTTCCGGCTTCAGCACGCCGGCGGCAGACAAGCCAAGGAATACGTCGGCGCCACCGATGTTTTCCGCAAGCGTGCGCGTGTCGCTCTTTTGGGAGTAGACGCTCTTCCACTCGTCCATCAACTCTGTACGGCCTTCGTAGACCAGGCCTTCGATGTCGTGGACCCAGATATTCTCGCGTTTGGCGCCCAGCGTGACGAGGAGGTTGAGGCAGGCGAGGGCAGCGGCACCCGCGCCCGAAGCGACGATCTTGACCTCGTCGATCTTCTTGTTAGCCAGTTCCAGGCCATTGAGGATCGCCGCAGCGACGATGATGGCCGTGCCATGCTGGTCGTCATGGAAAACCGGGATCTTCATGGTCTCGCGGAGACGGCGCTCGATCTCGAAACATTCCGGCGCCTTGATGTCCTCGAGATTGATGCCGCCGAAGGTCGGCTCGAGCGAGGCGACGGTCGAGACCATCTGATCGACACTCGTTGCATCGACCTCGATATCGAAGACATCGATGTTGGCAAACTTCTTGAAGAGGACGGCCTTACCCTCCATGACCGGCTTTGATGCCAGCGGACCGATATTGCCGAGGCCGAGAACGGCCGTACCGTTGGAAATGACCGCTACGAGATTTGCGCGCGAGGTATAGTCGGCGGCCGTCTCGGGATTGTCGCGGATGGCGAGACAGGGTGCTGCGACGCCGGGGGAATAGGCCAGCGCCAGGTCGCGCTGGTTGCCGAGCGGCTTGATTGCCTGGATTTCAAGCTTGCCCGGACGCGGATAGCGATGGAAGTAGAGCGCTTGCTCGTCGAGGCTTCCACCTGCCAAATTCTTTTCCGTCTTGGACTTTTCGTGATGATCCATCATCGCCTCCGGCTGCCGCATGCTGTCTTTGAACTGCCTTCAATACATCAAACGGGATGGTCGAACAGTCGGAATTTCCGTTCGAAATGCGAAAACAGCGCAAATCTGCCGTGACGGGAGCGCAGGTCTGTAGAGACCGGGAAAATCGGGCGTGACAACCGGATGTCATCTTCCTGAAACACGAGTCTGGTTTTGGAAGGTCAGGTGAACCATGGGACACGAGCAGGATGCTTGTGAGGGACAATATGGATACGCGGCACTTCCGTACGCTTTTCATTTCCGATGTGCATCTCGGCTCCAAGGCCGCGAAGGTGGACTTCCTGTTGGATTTTCTCAAGCATCACGAGGCCGATACCATCGTCCTCGTCGGCGATATCATCGATGGCTGGCGACTGAAGCGCAACTGGTACTGGCCGCAGGATTGCAACGACGTGGTCCAGAAGCTGCTGCGCAAGGCGCGCAAGGGCACGCGGGTGGTTTATATCCCCGGCAATCACGACGAATTCCTTCGTGACTTTCCAGGCACCCATTTCGGTGGCATCGAGGTTGCCGAGCGCATCATGCACGAAGCGGCCGACGGCAAGAAGTACCTCGTGCTGCATGGCGACGAGTTCGACGTCGTGGTGCGCAACGCCCGCCTGCTCGCCTATCTCGGCGACTGGGCATACGACATGGCGATCATAATCAATATTGGCCTAGCAGCAATCCGTCGCCGGATGGGGATGCCGTACTGGTCGTTTTCCGCATGGGCCAAGCTTCAGGTGAAGCATGCAGTCAACTTCATAGGCGAGTTCCAGCGCGTCGTTGCCGACGAAGCCCGTAAGCACGGTGCGGACGGCGTGATTTGTGGCCACATTCATCACGCTGTCATGGAAGACATGGACGGGATCCGTTACATCAACACTGGAGACTGGGTCGAAAGCTGTACGGCGATCGCCGAGCATCAAGACGGCGCCTTTGAATTGATCGAATGGCGTTCCATGAGCGGTACGCAGGCGGTCCCGATGGCGATCGGGCATCGCGAAAAGGACGTCGCCCCGCAAGCCGCTTAGGCGCAATCTCCCAAGCCAGCAATTCAATGCATCAGTTTAGCCCGTTGTGTCTTTGCGACAGGCCCTATTTATTTTTTTAAACGTTTCAATCGGGCAATTTCTTGCCATAGTCGCCCTTAGGTTGACGTGATAGGCAGCGTTCAGTTTCCTGCAGGTCCACCTAATGATTCCCGCTCAAAACCCTCAGACAGGCGAGGGCGCCCCGCCGCGCTTTCGGCTTCTCAGTGCCCTGTCTTACTGCGCGCCCCTGCTCGTCAATGGCGTTGCGTTGCCCTTCTTTCCGATGTGGCTTGCACAGCACGAATTCAACGACCACGAGATCGGCGTCATCCTCGCGGTGCCGATGGTCGTGCGCGTGCTCGTCGCCCCGATCGTGGCGATGTATGCCGACCGGATGAGGGAGCGAGCGGATGTGCTGCTGTTTTCCGGAGTCCTGTCGCTGCTGACAGCCATCGCGCTCTACTGGACGAACACATTCTGGCCGGTGCTGATCGTCTACACGATCCAGGGAGCGACCTTTGCCTGTTATGTCCCGGTTGTCGAATCGATCGTGATCTCCGGAGTGCGGCGCTGGGGTCTGGATTACGGCTCCATGCGGGTATGGGGGTCGGTAGCGTTCATCGTCTCCACTCTGATCGGCGGGCAGCTGATCGGGCATTGGGGTGGCGAGATGGTGTTGCCGGTCATGACCTTTGGCTTTGTTATGACTGTTGTGATGGCTATCTATTGTCCCCGGATCGGCCCGACGCGCAGGCGCGGGATACCTGTCGATATCTCGGCTGCAACGGGGAGTTCTCTGCGCCAGCCCCATTTGTTGGCGTTGCTGATCGGGGTCGCAATCCAGCAGTCGAGCCACGCGGTGCTGCAGGCCTTCGCATCCCTCTACTGGCGAGAACTCGGCTTTTCCGGCACCGAGATCGCCGTTTTGTGGAGTGCTGGCGTTGCGGCCGAAGTGACCGTCTTCTTTCTTTCCCGCCGGCTGAACCGCCGGTTCAGCGCCTGGACGCTAATCCGGTTCGGGGCGGCGGTCAGCGTGTGTCGCTGGATTCTGTTCCCGATGCATTGGGGGTTCTGGGGCTTCTTCCTGCTTCAGTGCATGCATTCCTGCACCTATGCGTTCGTGCATACGGGCGTGCAGACACGTATCGTCGCCTCGGTGCAGGAGACGCAGGAATCGTCGGCGCAGGGCGCGTATTTCTTCTACAACGGCATGTTCATGGGGCTGATGACCATCGCCTCCGGTTACATCTACGCTTGGCTCGGCCTCGCAAGCTACTACGTGATGGCACTCGTCGCCCTGACCGGTCTCGGGCTGGTTATCGCGGCTTACTATCTTCAGCCCCAGAGCGTCGTTTCCGGCGGGAAAACGAGAGAGGCCGTATAACGCAGTCCCGGTTCGCGGTCGCGAGCAAGCAGCAGCGGTCCATCGAGGTCGACGAACTCGGCGTCCTGGGCCAGCAGCACGGCTGGCGCCATTGCCAGCGACGTGCCGACCATGCAGCCGACCATGATCTTGAAATCAAGGCGTTGCGCCTCTTTCTTCATCACAAGCGCCTCCGTGAGGCCACCCGTTTTGTCGAGCTTGATATTGATCGCGTCGTAGCGGTCGCGAAGGCTGGCGAGGTCCCCGGTATGGTGGACGCTTTCATCCGCGCAAACGAGGACGGGACGACGGATCTCCGCCAGAAATTCATCCTTGCCGGCCGGCAGCGGCTGTTCGACCAAGGCGACGCCCATCTCGGCAGCGATGCGCAGATGATGCTCAAGCGTTTCGTCAGGCCAGCCCTCATTGGCATCGAGGATGATCGCCGCATTGGGCGCTGCCTCGCGAACCGCGCGGATACGGCTTTCGTCATCGCCGGTGCCGACCTTGACCTTCAGGAGGGCCCGATCGGCGTTTGCGCGCGCCTGTGCAGCCATGACGTCAGGTTCGCCGAGCGAGATCGTGAAGGCGGTCGTCAGCGGCTGCGGCTGCGCCAGGCCAAGCGCCATGATCACGGTTTCGCCCGAACTCTTGGCTTCCAGATCCCAGAGGGCGCAGTCAACGACATTGCGCGCGGCGCCGGGAGGCATAGCTCGCTGAAGTTCCTTTCGCGTCAGGCCGGCTTCAATCAACGGCTTTGCCGCTTCGATCTGTGCTGCCACGCTTTCCATGGTCTCGCCATAACGGCGATAGGGAACGCATTCGCCTCGGCCGGCAAACCCGTTTTCCCGGATTATGCAGAGGATCACGTCTGCCGACGTTTTGGCGCCCCGCGAGATCGAGAATGTGCCCGCTATGGGGAAGGAATCCGTCTGAATTTGAAGTGACCGTGGCATATTTGCAATCCTGCGCGCATGGAAATTTGGTGYGGCTTGGGTATATTGATCCGAAGCGGCGAACCGTTAGTTCGCGAGTCGGCAATGTCGCCGTAAGCCTTGAAAGACACAAGCGTTTTGAAGTCCGAAACCCGTAACGCCGCCTCACTGCATGTGGACGACCAGAGCCATGGCGCGGGTCAGTTCGTTCATATCGAAGGGAACTGGCGAAGCGCCAACCTGCATCTCGTTTTGCGTGACTTCGACAAGCTTACCGCCGGCCGAAGCGGCGAGGTGACACTCGACCTATCAGGCGTGACCGATATCGACACTGCGGGCGTCTGGCTGCTCTGCCGGCTGAAGAAGCAGGTGGAAGGCGCCGGTGGGACCGTGCGCTTCGAAGGCAGTAACACCCATATCGACGAGATGATCGCGGAGTTTTCCGAGGAACCGCCGCAGCCCGAGCAGGAGCCGCAGCCAAGCGCAAGCTGGCCGGAGCGGATCTTCGCACCGATCGGCAAGATCACCTCCGAGCTCTGGAACAACCTCGCGGCCGCGATGTATATCCTCGGCTCCGCTGTCCGCGGCGCGCAAATGAAATTCGGGCGAGGCAGCGGCGTATCGCCGGCGTCGATCGTCAACCAGATCGACCACATGGGCGTGCGCGCGGTGCCGATCATATTGCTGATGTCGTTTCTGATTGGTGCGATCATCGCGCAGCAGGGCGCCTTTCAGCTCCGCTATTTTGGCGCCGAAGTCTTCGTCGTCGATCTCGTCGGTATCCTGCAGCTTCGCGAAATCGGTGTGCTTCTCACCGCCATCATGATTGCCGGCCGTTCGGGCAGCGCCATCACGGCTGAAATCGGCTCGATGAAGATGCGCGAGGAAGTGGACGCATTGAAGGTCATGGGGCTCAATCCCGTGGGCGTGCTGATTTTCCCGCGCCTAGTTGCCCTTACGGTGGCGCTGCCGCTGTTGACGGTCATCGCGAACTTTGCCTCGCTCGCCGGCGCAGCCGTGGTCGCCTGGGCCTATTCCGGCATCACCTTCGCCAACTTCGTCTCCCGCCTGCATGAGGCGATCACGCTGTCGACGGTGCTGTCCGGGATGATCAAGGCGCCGTTCATGGCGCTGGTTATCGGTATCGTTGCGGCGGTCGAGGGCTTAAAGGTAGGCGGCAGCGCCGAGTCGCTTGGCCAGCACGTGACCGCGGCGGTAGTGAAGGCGATCTTTGTCGTTATCCTCATGGACGGGCTTTTTGCCATGTTCTATGCGGCCATCAATTTCTAAGGATTGTACGTGGACGGGCAGCATACAGAGACCGGAAACAACGAGGGGCGAGATGTCGTGCTATCAGCGCGCGGCGTGACCGTCGCTTTCGGGTCGAAGGTTGTTCTCGACCATCTGGATCTGGATATCTATCGCGGCGAAATTCTCGGTTTTGTCGGAGCGTCGGGAACGGGCAAGTCGGTCTTGATGCGGACGGTGCTTCGGTTGCTGCCGCGGCGCTCTGGAACGATCAAGATTCTCGGTCAGGACTTCGATGAGTTGGACGAGCCGCAGCGCAACGCGCTCGACATGCGGCTCGGTGTGCTGTTCCAGCAGGGGGCGCTGTTTTCGTCGCTGACCGTCCGGGAGAACATCCAGGTTCCAATGCGCGAGTATCTGGACCTGCCCCAGTCGCTGATGGACGAACTCGCGCAGCTCAAGATCCGCCTCGTCGGGCTTGCGGCTGATGCCGCCGACAAATACCCGTCGGAGCTTTCGGGCGGCATGATCAAGCGTGCTGCGCTGGCACGCGCGCTTGCGCTCGATCCGGAATTGGTCTTCCTTGACGAGCCAACGTCGGGCCTCGACCCGATCGGTGCCGCGGAGTTCGACGAGCTCATCGCAAGGCTCAGGGACACCCTCGGCCTGACCGTCTACATGGTCACGCACGACCTCGACAGTCTCTTCTCGGTCTGTGACCGGATTGCGGTGCTTGGCAAGAAGCGGGTATTGGTCGAGGGAACGATCGACGACATGCTGGCCTGCGACGATCCTTGGGTTCAGGCTTATTTCAAGGGCAAGCGGGCGCGTTCGGTCGTGCCGCAGCGTGGCCACGCAGGCAAGGACAGCCTGGCGCAAGATAGCCGCGGGAAGTGAGCGGATACGATGGAAACAAAAGCGAACTACACGATTGTCGGCTTTTTCACGGTGCTCGTTATCGCGGCGGCGTTCGGTTTCGTTTACTGGATGGCGGAATATGGGCGCGGTGGGCCGATGGCCGAACTGATCGTCCGGATTCCCGGCTCCGCGAACGGCTTGAGCGTCGGCTCGCCGGTGCGGTTCAACGGCATTCAGGTCGGTTCGGTCAAGTCGCTGTCCATCGATGCCGACGATCCCAGTTTCTCACTGGCGTTCACCGAGGTGCGGGTCGACGCGCCTATCTATCCCTCGACGAAAGCCATCCTTGAAATCCAGGGTCTGACGGGTGCTGCCTATATCGAACTTTCGGGCGGGAGGATCGGCGAAAAGAACATCCTTCAACAGTCCCTCGAGACCGGAAAGCGAGCGGTCATCGTCGCGGATCAGTCGAGTGTCACGAACCTTCTGGCGACGGCAGACAAGATTCTTGACAGAGCGAACGATGCTGTCGGGCAGATTCAGGGCTTTGTGACGGATGCACGCGGGCCGCTGACGAAGACATTGCAGAATGCCGAGACCTTCTCCGATGCACTGGCCAAGAACTCAGGCAACATCGACTCGTTCCTGCAGAGTGTCGGCCAACTCTCCGAGACCGTGCGTAAGGTCTCGGGTCGTGTCGACTCGACGCTGGAAGCGGTCGAGGCCCTCGTGAAGGCCGTCGACGCGAAGAAGATCGACACCATTCTCAGCAATGCCGAGAAAGTCAGCCGCGACGTCGCGGATGCTTCGGGAAACTTCAAGGGAGCGATCCAGAAGTTCCAGGAAACGGCGACTACGTACAACGACCTCGGCAAGAAGGCGCAGGCGACGCTCGATCGAGTAGATACGTTGGTCGCGCAGATCGACCCGGCGAAGGTCAAGGGATCCGTCGACGATATCTCGCAGGCGACAAAGGACGCACGCACCGCAGTCGCTTCGATCAAGGACGTCGCGAACACTGTTTCGGCTCGGCAGAAGGACATCGACCAGACGATCCAGAATGTTTCGCAGATGGCGAACAAGCTGAACGCGGCCTCCACACGTGTCGACGGCATTCTGATCAAGCTGGACGCGCTGCTCGGTACGGACAATACGCAGTCGCTGTTTGCGCAGGCGCGTGACACGCTCACCTCATTCAAGAAGGTCGCCGACAATCTGAATTCGCGCATCGGTCCTATTGCGGACAACTTGCAGAAATTTTCCAGCGGTGGGCTGCGCGATGTGCAGTCGCTCATCAACGACACGCGCTCCACCGTGCAAAACCTCAACGATGCGATCGGCAATTTTGACCGCAATCCGCAGCGGCTGATCTTCGGTGGGGATACCGTAAAGCAATATGACGGCCGGACGCGGCGTTAATAGGGATATTAGGGGAGCGCATATGGCCGTATCGGATCTGTTGCAGCGTCGTTCGTGGCTATCGACGACCGCGATTACGCTGCCGCTATTGGCGGGTCTGGCAGGCTGTGGGACGGCTGCCAGGAACGACACCTACGACCTCTCCGCGTCGGTGACTGGCAGTGGGCCGGCGGCCAGGGGCCGGCAGATCCTGGTGCAGCAGCCAACTGCGTTGCGGGCGATCGACAGCGAACAGATCGTCATTCGGGTGGCGCCGTCGCAGATACAGTACCTTTCCAAGGCGCAATGGGGCGACAAGCTGCCGCGCATGGTCCAGGCAAAGCTCGTCGAAGCCTACGAGAACTCAGGCAAGCTCGGCGGCGTCGGCGTGCCCGGGCAGGGACTGGCGATCGACTATCAGCTCGTGACCGATATCCGCGCTTTCGAGATCGACACGACCGGTGGCAGCCACGCGGTCGTCGAGATTTCGGCCAAGATCGTGAACGACCGGAATGGCACCGTGAGAACCCAGAAAGTGTTCAGACAAGCGGTGCCGGCCAATGGGTCCAACGACGGTCTTGTGACGGGTCTCGATCGCGCGTTCGCGAGCGTGACGGCTGAGATCGTGAACTGGACCCTCCAGTCGATCTGATAGAGGGCGCCGGCAATGCACCACAAGGTGCCTGCTGGCGCGTGCCGGCCTAGCGCGATGGCGTAACACGATCCACCGTCCACGACCCGACCCGACCTTTCGCAGAGAGCGACGTCAGGACAATCGCCCGAGATGAAAATGGCCGCCTCTTGGGCGGCCATTTCATTTGTTCCTTGAGTGTGGCTTAGCCCAGTCGCCCTGCGGCGTGAGCAAGCATCGTATAGACCTTGCCGGTATCCGAAGTCAGATAGGACTGCGTGATCGTCTTGTCGCGATCGCCGCGGGAAACATCAGAAAGGAGCTTCTCGAAATCGGCGATATAACGATCGACGGCGGTGCGGAACTCCGGCTCGCGATCATACTTGCGCTTGATCTCGTCGAAGGTCTGCTGGCCCTTCAGCGTGTAGAGGCGGCGCGTAAAGACGTCCCGTTCGCCACGCTGGTAACGACGCCACAGATCGACCGAAGCGTCATGATCGATTGCACGCGCGATATCTACCGAAAGCGAGTTCAGCGACTCGACGACGTGGCGCGGATTGCGGCTATCGGCCGTGCGGGCAGGTGCCGCCGCGGCAGCCTCGGCGCGTGGGGCTGGTTGCCGTGCTGGAGCTTCCTCGGCGGTCTCATCGCGCGATGCACCACGCAGGAGGTCGCTGATCCAGCCGCCGCTTGCCGGGGGAGCGGCAACGGGGGTGCGCTGCGGCGTTGCGGCTGCATGCGTCAGGGAGCCACGCAGACCGAGGTTCTCGATCGGCGAGGGTGTTGCTGCCGGAGCCGGGGCGGGGGCTGCGGGAGGGGTGGGCTGGGGCGCCTGCTGGGTAACGGCCGGCTGAGCCGGGCGTGGCGCAGGCTGAGGCTGAGGCTGAGGAATGGCCCGCGGCGCAGGCTCGGAGATCTCCAGTTGCTGCGTCGAGCGGCCAACGATGTGCGAGATGTCCTGCAAAGCCTTGATCTGCTCGGCAACGGCGCGGCGCATGGCAGCAGCGCTTTCCTTGGCCTCTTCCGGAAGATCGAATGCACCGCGTTTCAATTCGCTGCGGGTCATGTCGAGTTCCTTGCGGATATCGCCGGCCGAGCGGCGGATCTCCTCGGTGGCGCCGGAGAAGCGGGATACTGCCTCCTCGACTGCCTCGCGAAGCGACTCGCGCATGGTCTGGGCAGCGCCGTCGGATGCACGACCTGCCTCGCCCAGCATACGCTCGACTTCCGACAGGGAGGCCGTCAGGCCGCCACGCAAGCGGCTGGAAAGCTCGCTGGAGCGACGTTCGGCGTTGCCGAAGGCGCCGTCGATTGTGGCATTGGCGTCTTCGCCGGCCTTGACGATCGCAGCGCGCATCGTTGAGGCAGCTTCCTCAGCCCGCTTTTCGGTTTCGGAAAGAACGCGGCCGATGTCGGAGAACGAGGATTGCACGCTTTCGCGCAGCGTTCCGCTGACCTGGTTGGAGCGCTGTTCGGCGCGGTCGAATGCGGATTCGACCATGCCGCCCAGGGCACGCATCGTCCGTTCGATTTCCTCGGAGCGCTGGACGAGTCCCACGGAAAGGTTCTGGAGGGCGCTTTCGCGATCCTCGAGCGTTGACACGAGGTTGGATTGAGCGGCTGCCAGCAGGCCGGATGCCTGGCTGAGCACCTTGGAGTGTTCGTCGAACCGGCCGATGATACCGCCGACCTGGGCAAGCGTCTGGCCCGAAATGTCCGAGAGGCGGTCGACCTTGCCTTCGAGCAGGCGCGTCGAGGCAGACACCATTTCGGCGGCCTTCTGGGCAGACTCGGTGAAGCGCGACGTCGTATCGCCGAGGCGGCCATCCACTGCCGCGAGATTTTCGGCGGCACGGCTCATCACCTGGCCCATAGCTGAGCTGTTGTCCGACAGGCGTTCGATCAGCTTGTTGACGTTGGCAAGCAGGCTGTTTTCCATCGCGTCGACGGCCGAGGATGCGCTTTCGGTCCGTGCCGTGATTGCGTTGACGAGCGCCTCATTCTCACTGCGCAGGCGCTCGGTGCTGCGTTCGGTCGCTGTCGTAATGCGCGCGGCGGCGTCCTTACCTGCTTCGGCATAGCGGTCGATCAGCGGTCGCGCCGTCTCCTCGAGAATGCGCGACAGCTCCGTGGAACGACCGGACAGCATCGAATTGAGCTCGCGGGTGCGATCGTCGAGCGTCGAGCGGATGGCGTCGCCACGCGCCTCGAGCGCCTTTTCGACATTGGTCAGCGTCGAGTCGATTTCGCGCGTGCGATCCTCGAGGTTCGAACGGATTGCATTGCCACGTGCTTCCAGAGCACGTTCGACGTCTGCCATGGTTGAGGTAATTTCCTGACTTGCGTCGGAAATCGTCGTGCGGATACCGGCACCATGGTTTTCGAAAGTCGCTTGGGCGTCGCCGAGGGCGCGGGAAATGGCGCCAACCTGGCCACTGACGAGGGTCTCGGCTTCGGCGACCTTCTTGATAATGGCATTGCCGGCTTCCGAGAAAGTCTGGGCAACGGCCGCTGCCTGGCCGGCCAAACGGTTCTGGGCGTCGGAGACGCGGCCGACGATCTGCTCGGAACGCTCTTCGATCGTGCGGGCGAACTCGTTGCTCTTGGCGTCGAGGCCTTCGGCAAACTGCTGGCCGGTGCGGCCTAGGTTTTCGGCGGCGCGGGCTGCTTCGTCGTCGATGCCCTTCGTCGTCTCGGCGACGGCGCTGCGCAGCGAAGCCGCGAGCCCGGCAGCCTTACCTTCGATCGTGCGATTGACGGCGTCGAGGCCGACTGTGAGGGCCCGGTCCATCGTGGACAGGCGCTCCTCGATGCGGACGCTGCCGCGTTCCATCGCCTCGTCGATGCTGACCGTACGGGAGTCGATCTCCGAGGTGAGGTTGGCGGTGCGGCGATCGATCGTTTCGGTAAACTTCGTGGCGCTGCCGTTGATCGCCGCAGCGATACGGTTCGTTGCGTCTTCGCCGAGCGTTCCGAGGCGGGAAATGCCGTCGGACAAAGTGCTGGAGAGGCGACCGCCAGCGGCGTCGACCTGCTCGGCCACGCCGCCGACGCCGTCACGGATGCGGTTTTCGAGGGCGGCAAGGCCGGCCTCGACGCGCGAGCCGGTTTCCGCAAAGCGGCCCGTCATGCCCTCGATCGACTGGTCGAGCTGTGAAGAGAAGGTCTCTGCCGAACGTGAGATCTCGCCAGCAGCCTCCTGGAAACGGCCGGCAATGTGACCGGTGCTGTCGCGCAGGCGGTCTTCCAGGGCCCGGCCACTGTTGTCGATCGCCTGGCGAAGCGAGACTTCATGGTCTTCCAGGGACATTTCCAGCATGCCGACGCTGGTGGCAATCGAGGCGCTGATCGTCGTCGCCTGATCGGAGAGCGTATCGCTGATACGGCTGTGGGCGTCGGTGAGGGCGAGGTTGATAGCCTGCTCGCGATCGGCCAGCGTCGAACGGATGCGTTCATGGGCCGAGTCCAAGCCGCTTTCGATACGCGTAGCGGCATTGCCGGTCAGGGCTTCGAAACGATCATGCGCAGCCGCAAGACCGCCTTCGATGCGGGCGGCAGCGTCGCCGTGCAGTGTTTCCAATTTCTGATGCGCATTGCTGAGGTTGTATTCGATGCGGGCCGCGGCGCTGCCAGCCAGCTGCTCGATCCGATCGCTGCCGCTCGACAGCGTGCCGGCAAGCGTCGATGCGTGTTCGTTCAGGGAACGCTCGAGGCGCTCCTGGCTTTCCGTGTAGGCGCTGCGGATGGCGTCCGACTTGTCGACGAGGGCGCCGGCAACCCGGGACTCGGCGCCGGCCACGGTGTCGAGCAAGGCGTTGGTGCGGGCTTCCAGTGCATCGTCAAAACGGCTCTGGCTTTCTCCGAAGGAGATCGCGAGCGCCATGGCCTTCTCGTCCAGCGTATCCGAGAGGCGGTCCTGGACCGTAGCAATCGAATTCGCGATGGTATCGACGCGCCGGGCAAGCGCCTCGTCGATGCGGCTATGACCTTCGTTCAGCGATACCGTAAGCGCCATGACACGGTCATCAAGCGCCTCGGTGATCCGGTCGTGCCCGCCGGCAAGCGAGTTGCTGATCGTTTCGGCGTGATGGCCGAGCGTGTCTTCAATGCGCGACTGGCCTTCGTTGAGGGAGATGGCGAGGGCCATTGCCTTGTCATCAAGAGTATCGGCGAGCTTCTCATGGCCGCTGGCGATCGAAGCGGCAATCGCTTCCGCACGCTTGGCGATCGCATCCTCGAAGCGGTTCTGACTCTCATCCAGCGAGATGGCCAGCGTCATGGCCTTGTCGTCGAGTGCGTCCGCAAGGCGCTCATGGCTGCCCGAGACGGCGCTGATGATTGCGTCCGAGCGGCTTGCCAGGGTGCTCTCAAAGCGGTCGTGGCTGTCGGCAAGGGCGGCAGTCAGCGCGCCTCCGCGATCGGTCATCACGCCGTCGATCCGCTCATGCGCGGAATCGAGCGCGTGCGTGATATCGGCAGCGCGCTTGGAGATCATCGTGTTCAGATCGTCGGCGCGGCCGAAGGCCGAAGTAATTTGCTCGGTGCCCGCGGAGACGGCCGAGCTGAGATCGGAGGTCGTGGACAGCAATGTTTCGCGGAACTCTGTCGCGCGTGCGGAGAGATTATTGTGGAGTTCCGAGGTGCCCGACGCAAGCGCCAGGGAGATTTCGGACGTGGCGTGGCTCAACGCCGAGGTCATGCCTGTCGTGTGGGTATGGATAGCCTCGGTGACCTCGGAGACCTTGCCTGCCAGCGAGGTTTCCATAACTTCCTGGCTGGTCGCGAGGGCAGTGGCCAGTGCGAACGATTGATCGGTCAGCGACGCGCCAAGGCGTTCGATGCTCGAGCTCAAAATGCCGTTCAGCGACTCCGAACCGCCGGTCATGGTGTCGTTGATGCGGTTGAGGCTCTCCATGAGCTTCGTGTCGAGCGAGCCGGCACGCTTGTCGAAGGCATTGGCGAATTCCGCGACGCGCTCATCGAACGAGGTCGAGAGCTGCGCGACAGTCGCTTGCAGCCGTTCGTCAAAGAAGCCGGAACGAAGGTCGAGATCCATGATGGTGTCGTCGACGCTCGACTGCAGGCTCTGGCGGAAGGTCGAACCCTTCTCGTCGAGCGCGCTGTTGAGCTTGGAGAGAACGTCATCAAGCGTGGTGCTGATCGTGCGCTCGCCACCGGTCAGGCTCTCGTTGATCTCGCGGGTGCGGGCGATCAGGATTTCGTTCAACTGGCGGGCACGGTCGTTCAGCGCGGCGTTCAGCTTCTCGGCGTTGCTGTCCATCGTGGACGCACGCGTCTCGAACTGCCGAAGGACAAGCTCTCCATGCTCGCTCAGGCTCGACGCCAGGGTATCCAGCCGCGTGTCGAATTCGTTGGTGAGTGCGAATCCGGAGGAGGTGAGCGTTTGCAGCAGTGAATCCGTCTTTGCCGCAAGCAGCGTGCCGAGCGACTGGATGGCCGATTCCGACTTTTCGGTGATCGCCGCGGCGCGCGTGTCGATCATCGAGGCGAATGCTTCGCCCGAGGTCGCAAGGCGTATCGCGATCTCTTCCGTGGCAAGAGAGAGGTCTTCCTTGAGCTGATCATGCACGCCCGAGATCGACGTGCGGATGCGCTCAGCGTGGTTGACGATCGCTTCGCGCTCCGACCCGAGTTCATGGACGAGGCCGCGCACGCGCAATTCATTGTCGGCGTAGCTGCGCTCGAGGGCGTTGACCTCGGAGTGGACGAGGGTTTCAAGCTCCGAAGCGCGTGCGATGGTGCGTTCGATGCCTTCGTTCATCGCCGAGACTTCGCGGCGAACGGCCTGGCCGACCGTCATGATGCGTTCGGAAGCGACGGTCTCGGGCTCGGAGAGGCGAAGCGCAACTTCGGCCATGGAGCGTGCTGCGTTGCGCATGTCCTGGGCGCGCGCCATCATGACGGCAAAGGCATAGAACAGCAACACCGGCACGATGATGCCGATGAGGCCGGCAACAATGCCCGGAAGAGCCAAAAGATCGGCGATCGAGCGGATCTGCCAGATCTGCGGCGAATAGAGCAGGGCCATGAGGCCGAGACCGCCGACGATCCAAAGCAGCGACACGATGGTTGCGTTGCGAACAGCCGATCGGCTGGAGCCGGTCTCCAGGGACTTGAGAAGCGTAGCCGGCGATATGCGGTTGGCGTCGTTGGCGGCGAAGGACGGGGCGCGAGACGGCTGCTCGGGCTGGCGAGGCGTATTGGCGGGGCGCACGCGCTCCTTGGAGCCTTGTTGATTGCGGGCACTCGGTGTTTCGGACAATTTGGCCTCCGGGGCGTCGGTCTTGCCGTTGCGAGACAGCGTATCGTCTTCTCCGAAGTCGATCTGGAGCGCCTCGTCCAATGCCTTGAACGCCTTGTCCTCGATCGATTCGCTGTACTTGTTGTTCGCCATTTACGTTACGCCTCGTTACATCCCAGCCGGTTCAACAACGCCTCGGGCTTCCCGCGGAGCCCGCACAAAACCTTAGCCTCTGAGCCCGCCCGTCGACATTGCCGAGGACGGATAAGCATATCATTTCAGAGTGGATAGCTGCTTTTTCATACAGACGGTATCAAAACATTACCATTATCCACTTGGCGAGCAAAGGCAGGTACCGGAAAGCTCGCCCAGTAGTATCGTAGTGACACATCCGGGACTGCTAGACAATTAACGCAATCGCTCAAATTCCCGGATAATAAGGTCTTGTTAACATCATTTAATAAAAGCGGGCCTTTGAAACCAAAGCGTTAGAGACGTTTAGCTGGCGTTAACCATACCTCAAGAAATCCGCCCTGAATGTGCCGGAATTTAACGCGATGGCCACTCGGTGCCCGCACTTTTGTGGAAAGTCGGCATGGACGACGGAGGATTGGCACATGGCAGCAGTCAGTATTGCGTTTGCGGCGCCCGACATTTGCAAGGGACCTCGGCCTTCACAGGAGCGTCCGGTAGATCTTGTGCATCTGGCAAACCAGACAATGGGCGACAAGAGCCTGGAAATCGAAGTTCTGCAAATGTTTGCGCGTCAGGCGCGGGCCTGCCTGCAGGAAATATCGTCCGGTGACGCGAAGATCGTTGAAGCCGCGGCCCATCGCCTCAAGGGCGCGGCCGGAGCGGTTGGGGCGTTTCGCGTCCATGCGGCTGCCGAGGCGCTTGAGGGCAATTGCGGCGACGCGGCCAGCATGGCGGCGGTCGGTACTGCCGTGATCGAAGCGGAGAATTTTATCCTCAAGCTTTGCCGCTGAGTTCTATAAATCTGACGGAATAGAGGCCCGCTGATCCATTTCGGAGCAGCGGGTCTTTTTGTGACCGCCAGCATGGCGCATTTTGACAAGCGCGTCGCTTCTCAATCTGTGATGAAGGACACCGAGCGGTCGATGTTGACTGCCTCGGCGATTTGTTGGAAGAAAAAATCCAAACCCTCCCATTGACGACCACCGGAAATCATCATGCCCAAACTGACCATTGTCGCCTTCGACGGCACGCGCTTCGATCTTGATGTCGATCAGGGATCGACCGTTATGGAAAATGCCGTGCGCAATTCGGTACCAGGTATCGAGGCCGAATGCGGCGGCGCATGTGCCTGCGCGACCTGTCACGTCTACGTCGACGACGAATGGACGGAACGCGTCGGCTCGCCTGAGGCGATGGAAGAGGACATGCTCGATTTCGCCTTTGACGTGCGTCCGACGTCGCGCCTCTCCTGTCAGATCAGAATGAAGGCGGCTCTGGACGGGCTCGTGGTTCACGTGCCCGAGCGGCAGGCCTGATTCCACCACAGTCCAAAAAAAGCCTCGCTTGCCGTTAGACGAGCGAGGCGAGGTAGGCGCATTACCTGCGGACGAGGGAGGATCATCCGCGGCTTCGCAACGCGCCAGGAGAACCCAGGAGCGAAAGTTCGGGCTTACGGACCTGAACTTTCGAATGTTTGAATATTACCGCGTTATGGTTGATTTAGCTAGACCGAGAAATAACCACTAAATCACTGGGGCGATTGCGGTTTCGCACAAGTTTTGTTACGCGGCTAACCTTTTGTGATCGCGTTAAGCTTGAGAATCAGCTATCTTGCGCCGCCGGATATTTTAATCCGATCGTTCAGAAGTCTCATCATTCGACTTTGAAAATTGACGGCTTCGATTCGGTCGAATCGGGCCTGCAACCTGTCGTGCTCATCGATGCCGCGGGTCGATACCTCGGTGACGAGCTCCTGCATACGCTCGCAGCTGCGCTGCGGTGGAAGTGCGAGGATCTGCTTTTCCATGACACGCGCCTGGTTTCGCGCGATCTCTGCATGGCGCTCCTCGTGCCGCTTGATGTCGCTCGCAAGTGCATCCCAGATGATTGACAACTGCTTGCTGGCACCCTTGCGGTCGGTCCAGCGGGGCAGGATTATCTGCGTATGGACGGTGACCTTGGCGCTGGAGACGCGGCAGCGCCCTCCGGCCTGAACATAGGTCGCATCGCCGCCGAAGCGGATCTTGGTCGCACCCGGGTGGCGGGCGGACGAGCCACTGGCCGTCGGCCCGTTGATGCTCAGTTGCTGGTCGAGTTGGTCCGCGGTTTTGCCCTTGATGGGAAAATAGGAATAGCTTCGCGTCGCGATTACGGTGGCGGCAGCTGGGCTGCACGCCGCTACGGCCATGGAAAAGCCGAGGAGGAGGGGCATATAACGCGGTACGGAATGCATTCTGCAGATACTCATGTTGAAGTTTGCCGGAGCTTGGGGCATAGCCACGGCCAGTGCAAGGTCATGGGCGCCTTTTTCGATCGATAGGATGAATGCCGTTGGCACAGCTTGAGAGCAGTTTCTGGCGCGTCGGGCATGGCCGCGAGATCGAACTGGGCGCGCGCGCCGTCCTTATGGCGATCGTCAACGTGACACCGGATTCTTTCTCGGACGGCGGGCGATACGAGACGGTCGATGCGGCCGTGACGTATGCGCTCCAGGCGGTAAGCGATGGCGCTGAGATCATCGACATTGGCGGTGAATCGACGCGCCCCGGCGCAGACGTCGTCACTCCACTGGAAGAACAGGCCCGGGTGCTGCCGGTGATCGAGGCGTTGCGCGGCAAGACCGATGCCTTGATCTCGATCGACACCTATCGCGCTGAGACCGCCCGGCTTGCCGTCGCTGCAGGCGCGCATGTAATCAACGACGTATTCGGGTTGCAGAAGGAGCCGGAGGTGGGAAGGATCGCAGCCGATACCAGTGCGGGACTGTGCCTGATGCATACCGGCCGCGATCGGGAGAAGCTTCCGGATGTGATCGGAGACCAGTTCTACTTCCTGGAGCGCTCGCTCGCGCTCGCTTCGGCGGCCGGCGTGCCCAAGGATCGCATCGTACTGGATCCGGGCTTCGGCTTTGCCAAGGATATACAGGAGAATGTGGAACTGATGGCGCGTTTCGGAGAACTGCGCCGCTTGGGGTTGCCGCTGCTTGCCGGCACGTCGCGCAAGCGTTTCGTCGGCGCGATCACAGGTCGGGAAGCCGCCGATCGGGATGTGGGAACGGCTGCGACAAGCGTATTGTTGCGTTTGGCGGGCGCTAGCATTTTTCGTGTACACGATGTCGCAATCAACAAGGACGCTTTGGCCATCGCCGATGCTATGCTCGCGGCGCGCTATAGCTTTGAGCAGGGACAATTGGCATGAGCACCACCTACACCATCACGCTTCAGAACTGTGCCTTCTTTGCCCGCCATGGCGTTCATGACGAAGAAGAGTTCCTCGGCCAGCGCTTCTTTGTGGATGCCGAGCTCGACGTCGTCGCCGGCGACGCCCTGGAGAGCGATTCCATCAATGACACGGTCAATTATGGCATTGCCTTCACCGTGATCGAGGAGATCGTGACGGGCAAGCGTCGCTATCTGATCGAGGCGCTTGCGCTTGATATCGCCAAAGGGCTGTGTTCGAAGTTTCCGCAAATCACGCGTGCAAAGATTACGGTGCGCAAGCCGAACGCGCCGGTGCCGGGCGTTCTGGATTTCGTTCAGGTGAGCGTCGAACACTTTGCCTGAGTCCATTTTCAAGACGGCAACACTCGGCCTTGGCGGCAATCTCGGCGAGCCTGTGCACGCGATGGCCGTGGCATTGAGGGCGCTTGACCAGCGCTCCGATTGTCGTGTGGTAGCCGTGTCGCGGCTCTATCGGACGCCGCCATGGGGAAAGACCGACCAGTCCTATTTCTTCAACGCTTGTGCTGAAATCCAGACAACGCTTGGCCCCGAGGCGCTTCTCGACGTCTGCCTCGATATCGAACGGGAGATGAAGCGCGAGCGTATCGAGCGGTGGGGGCCGCGAACGCTCGATATTGATGTCCTGACCTACGCTGATGTGGTGCAATCGGCACCGCGACTTGAGCTACCGCACCCGCGCATGACGGACCGTGGCTTCGTGCTGATGCCGCTTGCCGATTTTGCGCCTGACATGCTTGTCGAAGGAACAACCGTTCTCGAGTGGCTGGCGAAGGCCGATGTGCAGGGGATCGAAGTGGCCGATCAAAGAAGCGCTTGGTGGCATATCGCCTGAAATGCAAAAGCGGCGGAAAATCCGCCGCTTTGGAATGTCTGGGGTTGGAACGCTATTCGACAGAGCCGACCGTGATTTCGTCGACCTGGCGCGTCAGCGTCAGGCCGATGACAGGGATCATCTGGCTTTCGACCTTGACCGAAACGGTGACGTTCATGGTCTTGTCGTCACGGACACGGGCGATCATGGCGCCGTTGAGCTTGGAGCGATTGAGGCCGACGACGACGGTATCCTGCGTGACAGCACCTGACACGACGTCGAGCCCCTTGCCTTCGGCGCCGTCAAGAAACTTCCCCTTGTAGGAACTCCCCGACTGGGTGATGAGCGCGGTCATCGGCTGCTTGAAGACGCCGACCCTGCAGCTTCCGTCGAGCTTGATGCCAGCACCTCCGGCGCTCACTGGTTCGCCCACCAGATTGCAGGTGAATTTCGTGCCTTTGTACTTTCCGGCAACGATCTCGCCGGGACCGCGCCAAGTGCCGGCGACAGACTCGAAAAAGGCTTTGTCACGTGTCGCCGCAGTCGCCRACGAAGCCATGTCGGCGGCCGGTGACAACGCCACCGCAGCCAGGCCGAAAAGAAGAAGAAACTTGCGCGAATACATGGATTTTCCCTAGCGACACCATCGCTTAACTAGGTTCAAGTTTTGCCGATGAATGGTTAATGCTTGGTTTCTTTTAGGCCGAAAAGCACTGAGCAGCAAGTAATTCCGCGGCTCGCAGAGGACGGCGCGGAATGTTAGTGCGTTGAATTCTTGACGAGTATTTTGGTGCAGCGCTTCTGCCACGGCAGGCGCGACGAAAGTTTCAATTCTCAGGAATTCTTGTCGCGCGCTGTCATGGACGGTGTCAGGTCCCCGATGAAATCGCCGATTCCCGGACGTTTCAGCGCGTGAAAAGAAAGGGGACGGCAAAGATCCATCGCCGCGATCCCGATGCGGGCCGTCATCAGGCCGTTGATGACGCCTTCGCCGAGGCGCGCCGACAGCTTCGACGCCAATCCATGGCCAAGTACCTGCTGCACGAGGCTATCGCCGACCGCGATCGAGCCCGTCACGGCGAGGTGCGCCAGAACATCACGCATCAGCCGGATCATGCCCAGCGTTCCCGGCCGGCCGCCATAAAGATCCGCCATGGCTCGGACAAGCCGGGCCGCCTCGTAGAGCACGTACAGGAGATCGACGATCGCGCGCGGGCTGACCGCCGTAACGATGGAGACCCGTTTCGAAGCGTTGACGATCAAGGCCCGCGCCTGCCGGTCGAGCGGTGCCAGAAGCTCGCGTTCCGCGAGGGCGATGAGATGCGGTGGGTCGATGATGTCGCCTTCCGCCGCCTTCAACGTGGCCCGGCCCTTCGCCGTCTCCGGCTTTCCGGAGAGCAACGATTCCAGCCGCTTGACCAGCGCACGTGCCTTCGCCGACTTCGTCTCCACCATGGCGGCCTCAGCTTCCGCCTTGATTTCCTGCACGGCCGCCAACCGCATCATGCCCGCCGTTTCACGAACGACGATGGCAATCACCGCCAGAATGCCGATTGCGAGCGCTCCAAGGGCCGCATAGCCGAGCCAATCCGCGCGGCTGAAGAGATTGCGGATGAGGCTGTCGGTCCAAAGCCCGARGGCGAGGGAGAAGAGAACGCCGAAAGCGGCGGCAGCGATTTTCGCGAATGAGGTGCCACGCTTGCGCGTCAGGGCGACAGCAATTGGAGGGACATCCTTTTCGGGGTTGAGGAATGGATCGTCCTCGTCGGCGGTCAGCACGACATCGTCCGTGAAGCTACCGGGCTTTCGCGGGCTGTGTTTGGTCGTGACAGGCGTGGAGGGCGTGTCCTCCTCGTAGGAGAAGGCGGCCGGCGCGCGTCGTGCGGGGTGTTCGGAGGGCGGCTTGATCATGCGAGGCGATCTCCGAACAGAAACTGCATGGCACGGTCGAGGCGAATATGCGGGACCGAAAGCTTTATGCCGCCACCGGTCTCTTCGAGGTGCGGCGGCCGAAAACGCACAACGCTGACATCGGGCAGCACGATATTTTCTCCGGATTCGATACGCTCGAACAGGTTCTCGGGGTCTGCCGGCAGGTCGCCCGGAAAGATTGCCGTCTTCTTGTGGCCGTCAAAGCTCTCTCCACCGATGGTCTCGCCTGCCATCGGTGTTCCGACGATGACCGGGAGGTCATGGCCGTCGCGTTTCACCGTCGCTTCGCGCGTGGCGCGGACCGAAGCCAGTGCCATGACGTCGATTCCCGCGCCTGTGACACCAATGCGTTGGACGGCACGGTCGACCAGGCGGCGGGTGAGGGCGTCGAGCCGGTCATGGCTTTCATGGTGCAGGTGGTCAGCTTTGGTTGCGGCGACAAGGACGCGATCGATACGGCGGCCAAGCAGCGACGTCAGCCATGAGTTCGTGCCCGAGCGGAAGCAGGCCAGAACGTCCGTCAGGGCGCGTTCGAGGTCCTGCACGGCCTCCGGACCACGGTTGATGGCTTGCAGCGCATCGACGAGGACAATCTGCCTGTCGAGACGGGCGAAGTGTTCGCGAAAGAAGGGCTTCACGACGACGGATTTGTAGGCCTCATAGCGTCGTTCCATCATCGCCCAAAGCGATCCCTTTTGCGGCTTGGCTTCCGGCGTGAGTGCAAGCGGCGCGAAGGTCAGGGCAGGAGAGCCGTCGAGATCGCCGGGTAGCAGGAGGCGGCCAGGCGGCAGCGTGGAAAGCGAGCGTTCATCGGCTTTGCAGGCTTTCAGATAATCGGCAAAAGCGGTGGCGAGGTCGCGAGCCCGCATTTCGTCTGCCGGGGCGTTGCTATCTGTGGCGCGTGTAAGGGCAAGCCAGGCGCGTGAGAGTTCCGCACGAATGCCCGTTCCGGCCAAGGCGATCGTCTCTTCGCAAAACGTCCGATAGTCCTTTCCAAGCAACGGAAGGTCAAGAAGCCACTCGCCTGGATAATCGACAATGTCGATCGACAGGCGGCCGGGCGAGAAGAGCCGGTTCCAGCCGCTGGCGCTCTGGTATTCGAGCGTAATGCGCAGTTCAGAGATTGCTCGCGTCGAATCGGGCCAAACGCGGTCCTTCACGAGTGAGCGGATGTGATCTTCGTACTGGAAGCGCGGCACGGCATCATCCGGCTGCTGCTCAAGACGCACCGCCGAGACACGACCTGACTGCACTGGCTCGAAGAGAGGCAGCCGCCCGCCGTGCAGCAGATTGTGTAGCAGCGAGGAAATGAAGACCGTCTTGCCGGAACGCGACAAGCCAGTGACGCCAAGGCGCACCGTGGGATTGATGAGGCCCGATGCCCGGTCCGCGAAATTGTCCAGGGCGATGCGCGCGTCATCGGAGAGGGAGGTCAGGCTGGGCGGCAAGGCGGAGTTCCGGTTTCTAATCGTGACAAGCCATATAGGAAGGGCAGATCGACGCGAAAAGACGTTCCGCGAAAAGACCTTAGTCGATCACGAAATCAACGAGCTGCCAGCCTGTCAACTCGCTGTCATAGTCCAGAACCGCAAGTCCGGCAGTCGGAAAGCCTGTCGGCAGTGCCTGATGGAGCGCCTCGTGACCGATCAGCGCTTCAAGCGTCTGCTCCATGGTCGGATTGTGGCCGACAAGCATGACAGAGCCGAGCGCCTCCTGGGCGTCGATGATCTCGAGGTAGATATCAGGCGATGCATTGTAGAGTTCATCGACGAATCGAAGCTCGAGCGTGGAGCCCATGGCCCGATGCACCGCGTCGGCAGTATCGCGGCAACGCGCTGCCGTCGAGCTCAGAAGCAGATCCGGCCGGTACCCCTTGTCCGCCGCTTTGTCGGCGATGAGCTCGGCGTCTGCATAACCTTTCGCGTTCAGGGGACGGTCGAAATCACGCTGCCCGGGTGTTGCCCAAGCGGCTTCGGCATGCCGCAGCAGATAGATCCGGGAGGGTGGAGGCGTGATTGCAGCCATAGGAAAATCCACGTCGAAGGGACTTTTTCAGTAGCGGGTCGGCGGCACGCACGTCAACCGCAGCGCCAGGTGTTGCGGCCAAATCCGGGTAGGAAAGTGCGGGGTTACCGGGAGGCGAATAGGCGTTCGGGGGAATAGTGATGAGAAAATAGTCTGTTAGCTCAAAAATATGACAGATTTAAAAAACTGTTTACCTAGCGTATTTGGCTTGAATCACCAGTAGTGCTCGCGATATACACCCGCCACATGAGATCTGCTTCAGGAGAATCGCGTTGAGTGAGAAGATCGATCTTAGCAACTACGTACCCTCGGAAGAGGAAGAGTTCATGAACGGCAATCAGCGGGCTTACTTCAGAGCCAAGCTGGTCGCCTGGAAGAATGACATCCTCAGAGAGGCGCGCGAAACCCTCGACCACTTGGCCGAGGAAAGCGCAAACCACCCGGATCTTGCTGACAGGGCATCGTCCGAAACCGACCGGGCCATCGAACTGCGCGCCCGCGATCGCCAGAGAAAGCTGATTTCCAAGATCGACGCAGCACTGCAACGTATCGAAGACGGCACCTACGGCTATTGCGAGGAGACCGGAGAGCCGATCGGGCTCAAGCGGCTTGATGCTCGACCGATTGCGACGCTCTCTATCGAGGCTCAAGAGCGGCACGAGCGGCGGGAAAAAGTCTACCGGGACGAATAAGTCCCTACATACCGACAACAAAAAGGGCACCGCGACGCAAACCGTGGCGCCCTTTTTGTTTTGTTCGGTTGATCCGCTACTTGTCGCGGTTAACGCTCATCTCGCCGAAAATGCGTGCGACTTCGTTTTGAAGAGCGGCATCCGCGCCGGTGAGCGGCGCCATTTCAGGATCGCGGCGAGGCTGGTTGCCTGACGCCGGACCGGGTTTTGCGGCGGGCGCCTGTGGCGCCGGCACAATACGCTCGGCGGCAAGCGTGCTCGTCATTTCCTCTTCGAGAATGCGCTGGAAGTCGCTCGGCTGCGCGGCAGGCGCCAGCGTGCCAACCTCGACGAACGCCGATGACGGCTGTGCGGGCGCGGGAGTGCTCCGGACGGAAGGCTGCGTCACCTGCGGCTCGATGCGCTGCTGCGGCAACACGCGTTGACGGGCGGAATCGAGGATGTCTGCCGCGGCCGAGGCTTCGATCGGGGCTGGTGCCGGTCGCGGTTCAGGACGCGGCTCGAAAGACGGCGCTGGGCGTGGGGCACGCTCACGTTCGGCGATGACGGGCGCAGGCGAGGCGGGAGTCGCAACCATGACCGGTTCTGGCCTGGCTTCGATCGGCGCACGTTCGGGCACGTAGGGTTCGGATGGCGTATGACCGCGGACCGGGGGCACATACTGGGATTCGGTCGGTACGATGTGAACGGGCGCCGGCGGCTCTGGCGCTGCCTCGAGCTGTGGTGGCGCGACAGGGGCAGGAGCCGGCGCCACCAGGGCTGGGGCTGGTTGAGCAGTTGCCTCGACCGGTGCGGACTTGTCGGTGGCCTCACCAATCCTGCTCTCGATGACGATATCGGTCGGCCCGCCGATCATGATCAGATGCTCGACGTCATCCCGACGGACGAGGACGAGGCGGCGGCGCGCATCGACGGCGGCTGCATCGAGGACCTGCAGCCGTGGTTGGCGGTTGCGGCCCCCCCGAAGGAAGGGCGAAGGTGCGCGGTTACGCATGAACCAGAGCACGACGATCAGCAATAATAGAGCTATGCCAACGCCGCCGGCTGCGAGAAGGAAGCGGCTCCCATAGGCTCCCATGAGATCATCGAACATCTTGGCTTACTCCCTTCGCGGTTTTGAACCACATGGCGACTTTTACCACTTCGTAGACAAGTCGTGATGGCCTTGTCCAGTCATGCCAACCCGAAGTGGAATTCGAACATGCTTTCTTAACAACGCATTTTAATGGCGAAATTGGCGCTCTTCGTTGTGAATTCAATCAGTCTTCACAGAGAGCAGTGTTTTTGCGGAGACCGCAAATTGGTAAGAAGGAAAAGGCGCCTGATTCCTGCTTTGTCTCCCTGTTACGAGTGAAGCCCGGCAGGCCATGCGAGGGAATAGATGACGAGACCGCGTCAGGCCGACGATTATAGCGAACCGCTCTTGGACCGCGGGGGCCGCACGGGAACGGCTTTGCGGATCATCCTGCTGGCCCTTGTGCTGATCGGCGCAGCCGCGGCGTTCGTCGTTTTCAAGAGTTCTCTCGACAACGAAATGGTGCTCGGCGTTCTCGGCGTGCTTGCCATGGTCGGGATCTTCTTCCTCGTGTCGTCGGTGATCGGCTTTATCGAAGTCATGCCGCAGCGGCAGTCCGACAGCCTGGCGCGGGCATTTTTGAACAGTCACCCCGACGGCTCTCTCATCACCGACGACAAAGGCCGTATCGTTTATGCGAACGCGGCCTATGGCGAGTTGACGGGCGCTCGCAAGTCAACTGAAGTTCAGACGCTCGAAGCGCTGCTGTCGCGTCATCGGGAATCGAACGAGGCGCTCTATCGCCTTTCCAACGGGCTTCGCGAAGGCCGGGAGGGGAGCGAAGAATTCCGGCTGCTGCGGTCCCTGGGCCCCTCGACAAACGGTTCCGGAGCGCATTGGTACCGCCTGAAAGCACGGACCCTGCAGAGCGAGGAGATCGGACGCAAGCCGCTCCACATCTGGCAGATCAGCGACATTACCTCCGAGCGCGACGATCAGGAGCGGTTCTTCAAGGAACTGCAGAATGCGATCGACTATCTCGACCACGCACCAGCCGGGTTCTTTTCGGCCGGCCGCAAGGGAGAGATCTTCTACCTCAACGCAACGCTGGCGGAATGGCTTGGCATCGATCTTACCAAGTTCGTTCCGGGTTCGGTCACGATCGGCGATTTTGTCGCGGGCGAGGGGCTTGCGCTTATTCAGTCGGTGCAGGCCGATCCGGGCCTGAAAAAGACGGTGACGCTCGATCTCGACTTGAAGAAGATGAACGGCCAGAGCCTGCCGGCGCAGATCGTCCACAGCGTGACGTCAATGCGCGATGGCGCTCCTGGAGAGAGCCGGTCGATCGTACTGACGCGGCAGAAGAGCGGCGAGAACGATCAGTCCGCCTCGGCGGCTGCGATGCGATTCACCCGCTTTTTCAACAACACGCCGATGGCGATTGCCTCGGTGGATGGGGCAGGCAGGATCCTGCGAACCAATGCCCCATTCCTGAAGCTGTTTTCGGGTATCGTTTCCCGAGACGATGTCGAGAACGGCGCACTGCTCGAAGTCATTGTGCAGGACAGCGACAAATCCAAACTGCAGCAGGCGCTCGCGGCGGCGAAGGACCGCCAGGGCGATATCCCGCCGATCGATTCGCGCACGCCGACCGATGAAGCACGCCATTTCCGCTTCTACGTCAACGCGGTGATCGACCAGAGCGACGAGACGCCGGAAGAGGCGGCGATTGTCTATGCCGTCGAGGTGACTGAGCAGAAGGCGCTCGAAGCGCAGATGGCGCAGACGCAGAAGATGAATGCGGTCGGCACACTCGCGGGCGGGATCGCGCACGACTTCAACAACGTCCTGACCGCGATCCTGCTGTCCTCCGATCATCTGCTGCTGCAGGCCCGGCCGGCGGACCCTGGCTTTGCGGATCTGATGGAAATCAAGCGCAACGCCAATCGCGCGGCCGTGCTCGTGCGGCAACTGCTGGCGTTCTCGCGCAAGCAAACGATGCGGCCGACGGTGCTCAATCTCACCGATGTGGTTGGCGACCTCAGGATGCTGGTCGATCGCCTGCTGTCCGGTACCAACGTAAAGCTCGACGTCGAGTATGGCCGTGATCTCTGGCCTGTGAAGACCGACCTGTCGCAGTTCGAGCAGGTGCTGATAAACCTCTGCGTCAACGCGCGAGATGCGATGCCGCAGGGCGGGAAGCTGACGCTTCGCACGAAGAACGTGACGGCGGCAGAGGTGGCGGCTTTCAACTATTCCTACATGCCGCATGAGGACATGGTCCTCATCGAGGTCTCGGACAACGGGACCGGCATTGCGCCTGAGATCATGGACAAGATTTTCGAGCCCTTCTTCACGACGAAAGAAGTGGGCAAGGGAACGGGCCTTGGCCTCGCGATGGTTTACGGCATCGTCAAGCAATCGGGCGGCTACATTCAGCCGGAGTCGGAAGTTGGCAAAGGCACGACGTTCCGCGTCTTCCTGCCGCGCCACATTGTCGAGCCAGCGGTTGCCGCGGAAGGCGATGCCGTCACGCCTACTATCGGCACACCTGCGGAACAGGCGCCCACCGCGGTGGAGCAGCCCGAGGATCTGACAGGCTCGGCTGTGATCCTGCTGGTCGAGGATGAGGAAGCGGTGCGTCGCGGCGGCAAGCGCATGCTTGAGACGCGCGGCTATACAGTTTACGAGGCCGGGTCCGGCGTCGAGGCGCTCGATATCATGGACGAGCTCGCGGGTAAGGTCGACATTGTCGTTTCGGATGTCGTGATGCCGGAGATGGATGGTCCATCGCTGCTGCGCGAACTGCGCAAGAACTATCCGAACCTGAAATTCATCTTCGTTTCAGGCTATGCCGAAGACGCGTTTGCCCGCAACCTGCCGCCGGATTCCAAGTTCGGCTTCCTGCCGAAGCCGTTCTCCCTCAAGCAGCTTGCCGTCGTCGTCAAGGAGACGCTGGACAGTTAAGGGGCGCCGCAGCGCCCCTTCTTCAAACTCAGCCAGCCAGCGCGACGGCAATTTCTGCCGCGAGTCGAGCATTGTTTTCCACCAACGCAATGTTGGTCTTTAGGCTCTGGCCGTCGGTCAGGTTGAAGATCGTGCTGAGCAGGTAAGGGGTTACTTCCTTGCCGCTGATTTCGTCGCGCTCGGCGCTGTCGAGGGCGCGCTCGATATAGATTTCCATTTCCTCGCGGGGGATCTCGTCTGCCTCCGGCACCGGATTGGCAATGAGCATGCCGCCGTCAATGCCGAGCTGCTCACGTACAGTCTGGAAGTTGGCGATGGCAGCCGGGCTGTTCAGCGTCAGCGGACTGCGCAATCCGGACGAGCGTGACCAGAAGGCCGGGAATTCCTCGCTCTCGTAGGTGACGACAGGCACGCCCGCGGTCTCCAGGACTTCAAGGGTCTTCGGTATATCGAGGATCGCCTTGGCGCCGGCACAAACGACGATGACGCTGGTGCGGCCGAGTTCCTCGAGGTCAGCGGAGATATCGAAGCTTTCTTCCGCGCCGCGGTGGACGCCACCGATGCCACCCGTTGCAAAGACCTTGATGCCGGCACGCTCGGCGGCGATCATCGTTGCTGCGACGGTCGTTGCGCCGTGACGGCGCTCGGCGATCGCAAAGGCGAGATCGGCGCGCGAAACCTTGAGGACGTCCTTGGCCTGCGCCAATTGCTCCAACTGGTCGGATTCGAGGCCGATATGCAGCGTACCGTGAATGACCGCGATGGTGGCTGGGACCGCGCCCTGCTCACGAATGAGCGCCTCGACGCTGCGGGCCATCTCGATGTTGCCAGGGTAGGGCATGCCATGGGTGATGATGGTCGATTCAAGCGCCACGATCGGCGCGCCGCGCTGCTTGGCGCTTGCGACTTCCTTGGAGTAGGCGATCGGCAGGAGGGGGGAGATCGGTTTCGTCATTGTCGCTTCCATTTCATCGGTATTGCCTTCAATGCAAAATTCTCGCCGGCGGAACAAGGGAAAGTGTCTCCCTCACGAGATCTGGGGAGAGGTTTTCATTGACGGCATGCGGCGATTGTACGGTAAGTGCCGCGGCCGCGGCGCCCTCCCTGATGGCATCGGCCAAGGAAATTCCACGCATCAATCCGGAGATAACGCCGGCTGCAAGCGAGTCACCCGCACCGGTGACATCCGCGACATCTTCGAGGTTTGCCGGCTGCTGGGCAACAACATGGCGATCCGCGAAGGCGATCAGCTCGCGTTGGCCGCGGGTGACGACGCCACCGCGTAAACCGATGTCACCCAGCAGTGACGGCCAGTGCGCGGGATCGTTTGGGCGCTCGCCGCTCAATGCGGCAGCCTCGGCCTCGTTGAGGAAAAGATAGTCGATCCCTTCGATGCATGGTTTGAGCTTGAGGGCCTTCGCGGGCGAGATGGCGATCGCGCCCACCGGCTTGCCGAGAGCTTTTGCGCGCTCGACGATCGATGCCAGCGTCTCTGCCGGCAGGTTGGCATCAATGAGAATGAAATCGGTGGCGGCAAAGGCGTCACGTACGGCACGGATCGAAAGGCGCCGCGGCACAAACATCCGATAGAGATCCATGTCGGCAAGCGCAATCACGAGGTTTCCGTCGTTCTCGATGATTGCGGTGTAACTCGGCGTCTTCCGATCCAGGAAAATGAAGGGGCGATCATGAACCCCAGCGAAGTCGGCCGCCTCGCCGACCATCTCGCCGATCGGATCGCCGCCACGCGGTGAAATCATCGTCACATCGAAGCCCAACCTGGCAAGGTTGCGCGCCGCATTGAAGCCGCCGCCGCCCGGCTCCTCAAACCATGAGCCTGGATTGCTGGCGCCGAGCACGGTGTCACCTGAGATGCGTCCGCGCCTGTCGATGTGGGCTCCGCCGAGGACAAGAATCTTCCGCTTCATTTCATCGTCCCGCATGGTCGAAAGATACGAATCGTCCTGCCGCCGCTGGTCGGCTGGCGACCAGAGCGCTATATCTAAGCCGTTGCATTCCATCACGAAAACAAATGTAGAACACTGGCAATTTTACCTTTTTGTTTCAATCATTTGCTCCCAGCTTGCGCAATGAGAACAAATGCGGTACAAAATCGCCATCGCTGGCGACATTGCTTGAGCGGCTTCAATAACCTAAAGGTGGATCGAATGTCACAGAATACATTGCGGCTTGTAGAGGACAAATCGGTGGACAAAAGCAAGGCACTTGAAGCGGCACTCTCACAGATCGAGCGGTCGTTCGGCAAGGGCTCAATCATGAAGCTCGGCTCGAACGAGAACGTCGTCGAGATCGAAACGGTTTCGACAGGTTCTCTCGGGTTGGATATCGCGCTCGGCATCGGCGGCCTTCCAAAGGGCCGTATCATTGAGATTTACGGACCAGAAAGCTCGGGTAAGACGACGCTGGCGCTGCAGACGATAGCGGAATCGCAGAAGAAGGGTGGCATCTGTGCCTTCGTCGATGCGGAACACGCGCTTGACCCGGTTTACGCCCGAAAGCTCGGTGTCGATCTGCAGAACCTCCTGATCTCGCAGCCGGATACTGGCGAGCAGGCGCTCGAGATCACCGATACGCTGGTGCGTTCCGGCGCTGTCGACGTTCTTGTTGTCGACTCGGTTGCCGCGCTGACGCCGCGTGCCGAAATCGAAGGCGAAATGGGCGACAATCTGCCGGGCCTTCAGGCGCGCCTGATGAGCCAGGCGCTGCGCAAGCTGACGGCTTCGATTTCGAAGTCCAACACCATGGTCATCTTCATCAACCAGATCCGCATGAAGATTGGTGTCATGTTCGGTTCGCCGGAAACGACGACCGGCGGCAACGCGCTGAAATTCTATGCGTCCGTTCGCCTCGACATCCGTCGTATCGGTGCGGTCAAGGAGCGCGAAGAGGTCATCGGCAACCAGACGCGCGTCAAGGTCGTCAAGAACAAGATGGCGCCTCCCTTCAAGCAGGTCGAATTCGACATCATGTATGGTGAAGGCGTTTCGAAGACCGGCGAGTTGGTCGACCTTGGCGTCAAGGCTGGTATCGTCGAGAAATCAGGGGCCTGGTTCTCCTATAACAGCCAGCGTCTTGGCCAGGGCCGCGAAAATGCGAAGCTGTTCCTGCGTGACAATCCGGATCTCCTGCGCGAGATCGAGACGGCGCTTCGTCAGAATGCTGGCCTGATTGCGGACCGCTTCCTGCAGAATGGCGGCCCTGATGCAAATGACGGCGACGAGGCTGCAGACGGCTGATTTGCCTGACGGTTTCCCAGAGTTCAAAACCGGTCGCATTCCTAATGAGATTGCGGCCGGTTTTGTTTGTCTGCTGGACAGTGGTTAAGGCGAGCGATAAAAGCCACTGGATTTAAGTTTTGACCTGCCTTCCGGCAGCATTGAAGGGCATAGCATGAGCGGTGTGAATGATATCCGGTCGACCTTCCTCGACTACTTCAAGAAGAACGGCCACGAAATCGTTCCGTCGAGCCCGCTGGTGCCGCGCAACGATCCGACGCTGATGTTCACCAATGCCGGCATGGTGCAGTTCAAGAACGTTTTCACCGGTCTGGAGCAGCGTCCATACAAGACGGCCTCGACCGCGCAGAAGTGCGTCCGCGCCGGCGGCAAGCATAACGACCTTGATAACGTTGGCTACACCGCACGCCACCACACCTTCTTCGAGATGCTCGGCAACTTCTCATTCGGCGATTACTTCAAGGAGCGGGCGATCGAGCTTGCCTGGAACCTGATCACCAAGGAATTTGCGCTCGACGCCAAGCGGCTGCTGGTCACCGTCTATCACACGGATGATGAGGCCTTTAACCTCTGGAAGAAGATCGCAGGCCTGCCGGACGAGAAGATCATCCGTATTCCCACCAGCGACAATTTCTGGGCGATGGGTGATACCGGCCCGTGCGGCCCATGCTCGGAAATCTTCTACGACCACGGCGCTCACATCTGGGGCGGCCCTCCCGGTTCGCCGGAGGAAGATGGTGACCGCTTCATCGAGATCTGGAACCTCGTCTTCATGCAGTACGAGCAGGTCACGAAGGAAGAGCGCATCGACCTTCCGCGTCCGTCGATCGATACCGGTATGGGACTGGAGCGCGTCGCGGCAGTTCTGCAGGGCAAGCACGATAACTACGACATTGACCTGTTCCGTGCCCTGATCGAGGCTTCCGAGGAGGTCACGGGTGTAAGGGCCGAGGGCGAGCGCCGTGCGAGCCACCGTGTCATCGCCGACCACCTGCGCTCCTCCGCGTTCCTGATTGCCGATGGCGTGTTGCCGTCCAACGAAGGCCGCGGCTACGTGCTTCGCCGCATCATGCGCCGCGCAATGCGCCACGCCGAGCTCCTGGGTGCCAAGGAACCGATGATCTGGAAGCTGTTGCCGACACTCGTTCAGGAGATGGGTCGCGCCTATCCGGAGCTGGTGCGTGCGGAATCGCTGATCTCCGAGACGCTGAAGCTGGAGGAAACTCGATTCCGCAAGACGCTGGAGCGTGGTCTTTCACTGCTTTCCGATGCAACGACGACGCTCGGCAAGGGCGACATGCTCGACGGCGAAACCGCGTTCAAGCTTTACGACACCTATGGCTTCCCACTCGATCTGACGCAGGATGCGCTGCGCGCCCGCGAAATCGGCGTCGACATATCAGGCTTTACGGACGCCATGGAACGCCAGAAGGCCGAGGCGCGCTCGCACTGGGCCGGCTCCGGCGACAAGGCTACCGAGACGATCTGGTTTGAACTCAAGGAAAAGCACGGCGCGTCCGAGTTCCTCGGCTACGACACTGAGACCGCAGAAGGCGTTGTTCAGGCCATCGTGAAGGACGGTGCCGCGGTCGATGCTGCGTCGGCCGGCGACAAGGTTCAGATCGTCGTCAACCAAACGCCGTTCTACGGCGAGTCCGGCGGCCAGATGGGCGATACCGGTGTCATCACCTCCGATACCGCGAAGGTTGAAATCACCGACACCCAGAAGAAGGGCGAGGGCCTCTTCGTCCACATCGGCATTGTTGTCGAGGGCACAGTGAAGGCCGGCGAGCCGGTTGCGTTGACGGTCGACCATGCGCGCCGTTCGCGTCTGCGCGCGAACCACTCCGCCACCCACTTGCTGCACGAGGCGCTGCGCGAAGTGTTGGGCACGCATGTGGCTCAGAAGGGCTCGCTCGTTGCGCCCGAGCGCCTGCGCTTCGACGTTTCGCATCCAAAGCCGATGACGGCCGACGAGCTGAAGGTCGTCGAGGACATGGCGAACGAGATCGTGTTGCAGAATTCGCCGGTCACGACGCGCCTGATGAGCGTCGATGACGCGATCTCGGAAGGCGCCATGGCGCTGTTCGGCGAAAAATACGGTGACGAGGTCCGCGTCGTGGCCATGGGCCAGGGCGTGCGCGGCGCAAAGGCCGGCAAGGCCTATTCGATCGAACTTTGCGGCGGCACGCATGTCGGCGCGACCGGTCAGATTGGGCTGATCCGCATTCTCGGCGAAAGCGCGGTAGGCGCCGGCGTGCGTCGTATCGAGGCGGTCACCGGCGAATCTGCGCGCGAATACCTGGCGGAACAGGACGAGCGCGTCAAATCGCTCGCAACGTCGCTGAAGGTGCAGCCGGCCGATGTTCTTGCTCGCGTTGAGGCGCTGGTGGACGAACGCCGGAAGCTCGAGCGTGAGCTGGCCGATGCCAAACGCAAGCTTGCGATGGGCGGAGGGCAGGGCGGCCCTGCCGATGCGGTTCGTGATGTTGCCGGCGTCAAGTTCCTCGGCAAGGCAATTTCCGGAGTCGATCCCAAGGACCTCAAGGGCTTGGCCGATGATGGCAAGGCAAGCCTCGGTTCCGGTGTCGTCGCGCTGATCGGCGTCGCCGAAGACGGCAAGGCGAGCGCAGTGGTTGCCGTGACCCCGGATCTGACGAGCCGGTTCAGCGCCGTCGATCTCGTGCGCGTTGCATCGGCGGCTCTTGGGGGCAAAGGTGGCGGCGGTCGTCCCGATATGGCCCAGGCCGGTGGTCCGGATGGGACGAAGGCTGATGAAGCCATTGAGGCCGTTGCGGTCGCACTGGCAAGCTGAGCGAATTGAAGTTTGTAAAGGTCTTAGAGAGGCGGGGCTGGTCCCCGCCTTTTTCTTTGCGGATTCGCCAAAGTCCGCAGGATTTGTCAAACCGGGCTATGGTTTTCTGCAGCCGATCGATTTGCAGGAGGTTTTGACAATGAACGGCGAAACGGCATGGGCGCTCTACGAGAACCGTCTCAGACGGGTATCAGCCTATATCCATGATCATCTCGACGAAGAACTCGACATGGATAAACTTGCCGGGATCGCCTGCATGTCGAGCTACCACTGGCATCGGATCTACCACGCGATTTTCGGCGAGACACTCGCGGCGACAGTCAAGCGATTAAGGCTGCATCGTGCAGCCGGCGACATGGTTCGCACGGATCTTTCTGTCGGGGAGATAGCAAAGCGATCAGGCTATCCCAACCTCCAGTCTTTCAACCGTATCTTCAAATCGGTCTATGGCATGCCGCCAGGTCAGTACAGGAAAGAGGGAAGCCATAAAGCCTTTGAACCCTCACCTAACGGAAAGACTGCAGCGATGTTCGACGTTACCCTACGGAAGATTGAGCCAATTCAATTGCTCGGAGTGCCGCACACCGGCTCGTACATGCAGATCGGCAAGGCGTTCGAGACCTTGTTCGGCACGCTCTATGCGCGCGGGCTTGCCAAGCCGACGATGCGGATGATCGGTGTTTATCTGGATGATCCCGATATCGTGCCGCCCGAGAAGCTGCGCTCGATCGCATGTGTGACTACGGACGGCGAGGTTGTCGCGACGGCGCCGTTCGAAGCGCGGATGCTCGACGGAGGCGAGTATGCCGTACTGCGTCACAAGGGGCCTTATGCAGACATGCACAAGGCTTACCAGTGGCTTTATGCGGAATGGTTGCCCGCCTCGGGTCGGCAGCTTCGCGACAGTGTGATGTTCGAGGAATACCTCAACAACCCACGTGAGGTTCCGCCGACCGAGCTCTTGACCGATATCTACATGGCGCTTGCCTGAGCGACCTGTTTCTACTGGGCAGCCTTCATGGCTTCGTCATCGATCGCGGTGGCACGCTTGTAGGCCGGGCGATCGGAGATGCGGCCGAGATAGTTGAGGAACGCTGGGCGCTTTTCAAGCGTACCTGTGCTCATGCCCCAGCCAATATGGGAGCCGACGTAAACATCGGCTCCCGTGAAACGATTGCCGGCAACGTAAGGTGTCGCACTGACGGCGCCTTCAAGCGCGTTCATCACGTCGGCGAAACTGCCATATCCCGCCATCCGGGCTTTGTCTGGTGGCGTCTCGAAGCCCAATGCCTTGTTGGTCGCCGCTGCCTCCAGCGGTCCGGCGGTAAAGAACATCCAGCGGTAGTAGCTGCCGCGTTCATCTGATGTTGGAGCGAGCCCGGCTTCGGGGAAGGTCTCAGCGAGGTAGGCGCAGATCGCTGCGCACTCAGTCACGATCGTTTTTCCGTGCCTGATGGCCGGGACCTTTCCCATCGGGTTGACGGCGAGATATTCAGGCGCCTTCATCGTTCCGCCGAAGGTCATGATCTCTGTTTTGTACGGTACGCCTGTCTCTTCCAGCATCCAGCGGGCGATGCGGCCGCGCGACATGGGGTTCGTATAAAATACCAGTTCGTCTGCCATGAACTCCTCCTCGTTTGCTGAATGCAGCGTATCAAGTCCGCCATCAGGGACATAGGACAGAGAGGTCCGGCGCAAAGGCCCTAACTATCTACAGCGGCTTGCGATATTGGATGAAACCGGATCGTTCGGCGATCCTGTCGTAGAGTCTTCGGGCGGTGGCGTTTGTTTCATGCGTCATCCAGTAGAGCCGGCCAGCCCCATTCGCGCGGGCAAGATCCGCCACGGCATCGATGAGAGCCGCACCTGTGCCGAGACCGCGCTGCGTGTCGTCGACATAGAGGTCCTGAAGATAGCAGGTGTATTTCGGCAGCCAGGTCGAACGGTGGAAAATCGCATGAACGATACCGACAAGGCGGCCGCTGTCGTCGAAGGCGCCAAGCGCGTGCATGTCTTCGCCTGGATCCTGAAATCGGCTCCAGGTCAGGTTCGTCGTCTCGGGCGGGATAACAACCTCGTAGAAGCGCTGGTAGCCGGCCCACAGAGGCTCCCAGGCGACCCGGTCGGATGGTTGCAGCGGACGGATTGTTATGGTCATCCTCTTGTTCCCTTTGCTTGTCCTTGAAACGAAAACGGCGGGGAAATCCCCGCCGTCCATTCGGATATTGGCCTTGGCTTAGGCCATCGCCTTCTGCAGGTTCTGATCGATCTTGTCGAGGAAGGCAGTCGTGGAGAGCCACGGCTGATCCGGACCGATGAGCAGCGCCAGGTCCTTGGTCATGAAGCCGGCTTCGACGGTGTCGACGCAAACCTTTTCGAGCGTCGCTGCGAACTTTGCGAGTTCCGCATTGTCGTCGAGCTTGGCACGATGGGCGAGGCCGCGGGTCCAGGCGAAGATCGAGGCGATTGAGTTCGTCGAGGTTTCCTGGCCCTTCTGGTGCTGGCGGTAGTGGCGGGTAACCGTGCCGTGTGCGGCTTCGGCTTCGACCGTCTTGCCATCCGGCGTAAGCAGAACGGAGGTCATCAGGCCGAGCGAACCGAAGCCCTGGGCAACCGTGTCCGACTGGACGTCGCCGTCGTAGTTCTTGCATGCCCAGACATAGCCGCCGGACCACTTCAGCGCCGAAGCGACCATGTCGTCGATCAGGCGGTGCTCGTAGGTGATGCCGATTTCCTTGAACTGGTCCTTGAACTCGGTCTCGTAGACTTCCTCGAAGATGTCCTTGAAGCGGCCGTCATAGGCCTTGAGGATGGTGTTCTTGGTCGACAGGTAGACTGGCCACTTGCGCATCAGGCCGTACATCATCGAAGCGCGGGCGAATTCGCGGATCGACTCGTCGAGGTTGTACATGGCCATGGCAACGCCGGCGCCGGGGGCGTCGAAGACTTCCTTTTCGATGACCTGCCCGTCTTCTCCGACGAACTTGATGGTCAGCTTGCCCTTGCCCGGGAATTTGAAGTCGGTCGCGCGGTATTGATCACCGAAGGCATGACGGCCAACGACGATCGGCTGCGTCCAGCCGGGAACCAGGCGCGGAACGTTCTTGCAGATGATCGGCTCGCGGAAGATGACGCCGCCGAGGATGTTGCGGATCGTGCCGTTCGGGCTCTTCCACATCTGCTTGAGGTTGAATTCCTTGACGCGTGCCTCATCTGGCGTGATTGTCGCGCACTTGATGCCGACGCCGTGCTTCTTGATGGCGTTGGCGGCGTCGATCGTCACCTGGTCATTTGTGGCGTCGCGGTTTTCAACGGAAAGATCGAAGTAATCGATCTCGAGGTCGAGATACGGATGGATCAGCTTATCCTTGATGAGCTGCCAAATGATGCGAGTCATTTCATCGCCGTCGAGATCGGCGACGGGATTGGCGACCTTGATCTTCTTCATGTATCTGCCTCGTTAAGCTTGGAAGGGACCGACGTCCCGGGTGGGTGATATAAAAATCCCGAGCGCTATAGCATTGTGGACCGGGAGTGCAAAGCCGGAAGCAGGATGCGGCGGCGTTTTTGCGGCCATTGCCAAGCGGAGGAAAATGGCTAGTCTCCGGCGCAAAACCATTGCCCGGATATTCGCCATGAAGAAGATTCCCCTTGTCCTCGCGATCCTGCTCGGTTCGACCTCGCCGATGCTTGCCGCCGACGTTACCGCGCCTGTGAAGGAGATCATGGATGCGACGATCAAGAACTGGTCGGGCGCAGATAGCGACTGGATCGACATCTTTGATCCGGGCAAGCTATCGCGGCTTTACAGCAAGGATTTCGTGACGAAATACCAGGGAGCGATCCAGAACCCGGCTGCTGACGAAGATGGTGTCTCGCCCTTCGACTACGATGTGATCGTGAATGGTGAGGATGCGTGTCCACTCGAAGATTTGACCTATGAGCCGAAGCCGACCGCCGGTGGCGCGACGGAGGTCGTCGTCACCTTCAAGAAGGCAACCTGCATGGACGACGGATCGGACAAGCAGGCGGTGACGACCGTTCGATTCGAGATGCTTGAAGAAGCCGGCAAGCCTGTTATCGACGACATCGTCACCGAGGGCGATCCCGGGCAACCGGCGAACTCGCTCAAGAATACGATGGTGCAGATCGCCAAAGGTCAGTGAAGCGCGGACTGCATTTTTCCAACGAAGCCTGTGTGCTACGTTTTCGTTGTTGAAGGGCGGCCGCTTCGGGTGATGGGGGGGCCGTCCTCGGTGTGTCGAGAAATTCCCTCGGCCATTGGCTGTCGGGGGCTGAATGAGAGGCCAGGGCCGCTTGCTTTCCGGTTTTGATTTCCGCGACTGGCTTCTCGCCAACGACCCGGCGCTCTCGCGCTTGCGAATGGCGTCGCGCGTGACGCTGACAATGGCGCTCTCGTTCGGGGTGCTATTGGCAATCGACAGGCTGCTGCTTCCGCTTCCGACCGCCGCATATGGGTTGGGGCTTGTCCTGTCGATCGAGGGTGGCGTCGCGGTAAAGGACAAGGGGAGCGCACCGCAACTCGTGACACGCTTGCTCGGCTGTGCCGCAAGTGTCTGTGTCGTCGGCCTTGCCGCGGCCCTGGAATCAAATCGCATCGTTTCGGATGTGGCCTTTCTCATCATCATCTTTCTTGCTGCTGCCGGGCGAGTGTTCGGGCCACGCGGACACGCAATCGGCATGTTCGCCTTCACCTCCTATTTCATGGGTGCCTATTTCCGCCCCCCGCTTGGTGAGCTTCCGTTGATTGCGATGGGGCCCATCGTTCCGGCATTGATCGGGCATGTCGTGCGCTCTCTTGTCCTCCCCGATGATTGGCGCCCGGATCTCTTGCGCTCACTCGAAAGTGTGCGCGGCCGCATCAACCAGATCCTGTTCAAGATCGCGACGCTCGCCTCCGTTGGGCGAATGACGGCGAGGGATGCGCACAAATTAGAGCAGTTGGAAAACCGCCTGAAGGAAGTCGTTCTGATGGCCGAGGGGTTCATTCCGCGGCCGCCGTCCGGCGTGTTTGATGGTACGGAGCCTGCGGCAATCCTGGCGATCCGACTGTTCGACGTCCATCTTGCCGCGGAGAGTGCGATTGTGCTGAGCTCGCGGAGCTTGCCGCCGTTCGCTCTCGTTCATGCCGTCATCGAGGGCGATCCCGTTCTGGTGGAGGCGAAGAAATCGGATGATCTGCAGGCCAAGACGGCTCGATCCTTGATCCGGCTGGGAGAGGCGCGAGCGCTCCTCTCGGAAACGATCGAGAAGGGCTACTCGACAGGATTTGCCGAAGTCGGGGCCGTAACCGAAGCGACTGCTGCTCCCGCGAAGATCGACTTCTCGCTGGCCAATCCCCTGATCCGCGCGGCCCTGCAGATTACGCTGGCATCGGCAATCGCAATGACCCTCGGGCTGATGCTGTCACGCGAACGTTGGTTCTGGGCGGTGCTTGCATCCTTCCTGGTGTTCACCAACACGAATTCGCGTGGTGATACGGCGATGAAGGCCCTCCAACGCTCGCTTGGGACGCTGTTCGGGATTGCGATGGGCTTGTTTCTCGCAACAGCTCTGACGGGGCATATGGCGGTTGCCCTAGTAATCACCACGATTGCCATCTTTCTGGCCTTCTATTTTCTTCAGACATCCTACGCGACAATGACCTTCTTCGTATCGATTGCGCTTTGCCTAGTCTATGGCATGACGGGATCGCTGACAGTCGACCTGCTGTTGCTGCGCGTCGAAGAAACAATGCTTGGGGCTGCAGCGGGCACGTTCATTGCCTTCGTCGTTTTTCCTGCGCGAACGCGCAGCGCGCTCAATACGGCGCTGGCGACGTGGTTTTCGGCATTGGAAGAGCTGCTTTCTGCCGCAGCGGCGGGCGAAGCAACGAACGCGTTGATCGCTCTTTCGCAGAAGCTCGATGCGGCTTACCGGGACATAGCTGCAGCTGCTCGCCCACTCGGTTCGACCTGGTCGGTTGTCACCAGGCCGGGACACATACGGCAGACGCTCGCGATCTTTCTTGCGGCGACCTATTGGGCGCGAATCCTGGCGAAGGATTTCGACAGGAGCGCGTGTGACAACGATGGCATGAAACTGATCGATGCTGAACGTGAGCGTGCGACGCTTCTCGCAAAGCGCCAGTCTGACTGCTTCTTCGTCGACCAAAAGGCCAGCAGTGCACCGGAACGGCATTTGCCGCTGTCGCATGCGGGTGCGCGCCTTGGGGTCGAGATGATCGGCTCGACGCTCGATCGCCTCTACCCGAATGGTTGACCCTTGCCGTTTCGGCCCGGCTTGGCTATTCCGCCCGTAGCAAAAGGATCCAGCGTCATGGCAGGCACGAACAGCGAGCGGCAACTTCTCACGGAAGGTCCGGTAATCATTCTCGTCGAACCCCAAATGGGGGAGAACATTGGGATGGTCGCGCGGGCCATGGCGAATTTCGGCCTCTCGGTACTGAGGCTCGTCAATCCGCGTGACGGTTGGCCGAACGAGAAGGCACAGGCCGCCGCCTCGAAGGCCGACCACGTCATCGAGGGCACCAAGGTCTACGACACACTCGAGCAAGCTATCGCCGACCTGAACTTCGTTTATGCAACGACAGCGCGTGAGCGCGATGGCTTCAAGCCCGTACGGTCGCCCGTCGTGGCGGCGCAAACGCTGCGCGCGAAATTCCAGGCAGGCGAGGGCAGCGGCATCCTGTTCGGCCGCGAGCGCTGGGGACTCACGAACGAGGAGGTTGCGCTGGCCGACGAGATCGTCACCTTCCCGGTCAATCCTGCCTTTGCGTCGCTCAACATCGCCCAGGCGGTATTGCTGATGTCCTACGAGTGGATGAAGTCGGGCATGGAGGATGTCGGATCCGTTCCCTTCCAGGCGATGTCGCAGACGCAATCCACGAAGGAACAATTGTTCGGTCTCTACGACCAGTTGGAAGAAGCGCTGGATGCACGCAATTATTTCCATCCACCCGCGAAAAAGCCGAAAATGGTAGACAACCTCAGGGCAGTCCTTTCCCGTCGCGCGTTCACGGAGCAGGAAATCAGCGTGTTGCGCGGCGTAATCTCCTCCCTCGACCGCTTCTCGCGGAAATATCCGCGCGGGAGGCGGCCGCCTGTCGACGTCAAGGAACAGTCGGAAGATGACAGCAGCGCTGAATGAGCTGAAACCGGTTCTGGTCTTCGATTCCGGTATCGGAGGGCTGACCGTATTGCGGGAGGCGCGCGTGCTGATGCCGGAGCGCGGCTTCATCTACATTGCTGACGATGCCGGCTTTCCCTATGGCGGCTGGGAAGAGCAAGCACTGAAGGAACGGATCATTGGTCTTTTCGCCAAGCTGCTTGACGAGCATGATCCCGAAGTCTGCATCATCGCCTGCAACACGGCCTTTACGCTTGTTGGCGCCGATCTGCGTGCGGCGTTTCCGCAGATGACCTTCGTCGGCACGGTACCGGCGATCAAGCCGGCCGCCGAGCGGACACGCTCGGGGCTTGTCTCCGTGTTGGCAACGCCGGGTACGGTCAAGCGGGCCTATACGCGCGACCTGATCCAGTCCTTCGCGCAGCAGTGCCATGTGCGTCTGGTCGGGTCCGAAAATCTGGCCCGAATGGCCGAGGCCTATATCCGCGGTGATGTGGTGTCGGATGAGGCTGTTCTTTCCGAGATAGATCAATGCTTCGTGGAGAAAGACGGATCGAAGACCGATATCGTCGTGCTCGCCTGCACGCACTATCCCTTCATGGCGAACGTCTTCCGTCGACTTGCGCCCTGGCCGGTAGATTGGCTCGATCCCGCTGAGGCAATTGCCCGGCGTGCCCGCAGCCTCGTGCCGCATGTCGCCGATGCCGTGCATCCCGATAATTTCGACTTTGCGGTCTTCACCTCAGGCAATCCCGATTTTGCGACGAGGCGGCTGATGCAGGGTTTTGGTCTCAAGGCTTGATGGGCTGCTTGCAGGGCTGACCGGCTGGTCAGGCGGTTCCCGCGCAATCGCGTCGAACGTTGATGCGATAGGGGCTTTCGCAAGACCTAATGACTGCGCAAACTGAGGGTTGTGATTCGCATCGATCCCGCCAGGCTCCGCATGTCTTTCCAAAAACTTGTTATGGCTATCTTCTTCCTGCAACCGATTGCATTTGGCAGCTGGTTGCCGCGCATTCCCGAAATCCAGGCTCGTCTGGGGCTCGGTCCTGCTGATCTTGCGCTGGCGCTGCTCGGCATGCCGGTCGGCATCCTCACGACGCTGCCTGTCGCCGGACGTGTGGTGTCGCGCATCGGCGGCAAAACCACCGTCATCGCAGGATTTGTAGTTTTCTCGGTGATTGTCTGCCTTCCGGCCTTCTCCCGGACGCCGGTTGAATTGTTCATCGCGCTTGCCCTCCTTGGCGTTGCCATGTCGACGCTGGAGCTTGGGTTGAATGTCGAAGCCGATCGTGCTGAGAAGGATACCGGCTCTGTAATTATGAACCGGTGCCATGGCTTCTGGAGCCTAGGCATCATGGCCGGCAGCCTGCTTGGTTCGGGAATGGTGGCGATTGCCGTGCCGGCCGAATGGGCGATCATGGCGGCAGCCTTCGTCGTTTTGCCGTTTGCCATAGTGGCAAGTCTCCGCCTGCCGCCCGATCGCGAAGCTGGCGCGGCTCCGCCGCATATGCCGTTCAAGCTGCCAAGCAGCGCGCTTCTCGGCATCTGCGCCTTCGTCTTCGGGATTACGATGACCGAAGGAGCGATCGCCGACTGGTCTGCCGTCTATCTCAAGGACGTTTTCCAGACCGACGGCATGATGACCGGTATCGGATATACGATTTTCGCCATGATGGTGGCGGTGGGCCGTTTCAGCGGCGACCATCTGAAACAGCGCCTCGGGGCGATTTCACTGGCCCGGGGCTGCGGCGCGGCTTCGCTGGTGGGCATGCTCATGGTCGTCTTTGCCTGGCATAGCCTGGTGACGCTGGCGGGCTTTGCACTGGTTGGGATCGGTGTGTCGGTCGGCTTTCCGTTGGCTGTTACCGCGGCGGCAAGCCTCAGGGATCGACCGGCGGCCGCCAATGTCGCGATCCTATCCTTCATGGCACTGACCGGCTTTCTGATCGGACCGCCTCTGATCGGTTTTATCGCGGAGGTATCAGGGCTACGGGTCGGATTGGCGGTCTTGCTGGTACCTCTCGCGGTCAGCCTGGCCTTTACGCGAATGTTGAAGGCAAGTTTCTGACGTTTTTCTTCTGTGGGTTTGTGCGGGCGTGTTGCCAAAGACACGGCCAAACCTGCTAGGACGCCGTGTTTGATTGAAAGAGGAATGTGACATTGCAGGTTGGTATCGATATGGGATCGGCGTCGGGAGGCAATCCGGCCACGCTCGATATCGAAGAGCTTCTGGCTACCCGTCTTCTGGTGCAGGGCAATTCCGGCTCCGGCAAGTCGCATCTGCTCCGCCGTCTGCTGGAGCAATCAGCGCAGTGGGTGCAGCAGGTCATCATTGATCCCGAAGGTGATTTCGTCACACTGTCGGACAAGTTCGGCCACGTCGTCGTCGACGGCGAGCGCACCGAGGCCGAATTGGCCGGTATTGCCAATCGTATCCGCCAGCATCGCGTCTCCTGCGTTCTGACCCTCGAGGGTCTCGATATCGAGCAGCAGATGCGCGCCGCAGCCGCTTTCCTCAACGGCATGTTCGATGCCGACCGTGAATACTGGTATCCGGTTCTCGTCGTGGTCGACGAGGCGCAGATGTTTGCGCCTTCGGTCGGCGGCGACGTCTCGGAAGATGCCCGCAAGATGTCGCTTGGCGCCATGACGAACCTGATGTGCCGCGGCCGCAAGCGCGGTCTTGCCGGCGTGATCGCGACGCAGCGCCTGGCAAAGCTTGCCAAGAACGTGGCCGCGGAAGCCTCGAACTTTCTGATGGGGCGCACCTTCCTCGACATCGACATGGCGCGTGCTGCCGATCTGCTCGGGATGGATCGCAGGCAGGCGGAAATGTTCCGCGACCTGAAGCGTGGCAATTTCGTTGCGCTTGGGCCGGCCTTGTCCCGCCGCCCGCTGCCGATCCAGATCGGTAATGTCGAGACCTCGGCGCGTTCGTCGAGCCCCAAGCTCATGCCGCTGCCGGACGCACCGCAGGACGTCGAAGACCTGATCTTCACCCCGGATCCGGAAGAATTTCAGCGGCCGATCGTTCGGCGCGCCGCGCCCGCACCACGGCCGACCACCGATATTCTCGCGGAGTTGTCGCGATCGGCTCCTGCTGCCTCGGCTCCGGTTTCGGAGACGCGTGCGCCTCAGCCCGAGCTGTCGGTCGAGGAACGGGAGGAGCGGCTGACGGCGGTGCTCAACGAAATACTGGACGATCCGAGCTCCGGATTCCGAACAGATTCCGTGCTTTACCAGGAGTTCCTGGTGCGACTTCGCATGCGCCGGGTTCCAGGTGCTCCGATGTCTTTGTCGGAGTTCCGACGCCGCGTGGCGATTTCGCGTTCCGGCGTAGGTGCGGCGACCGCAGAAACCGAGGCCTGGGGAATGGCGTTGTCGCTCTCTTCTGGCGTCACCGACGATCTTCAGGGTGTTTTCCTGATGTTGGCAAAAGCGGCAATTTGTGGCGAACCATGCCCCTCGGATGCACGGATTGCGCGCGCTTACGGCACCCACTCGGCCCGGCGTGCGAGACGTCTACTTGGCTATTTCGAGGAGCAGGGGACTGTGGTTGTGCACACGGACTTCTCGGGCAAGCGCATCGTCGCTTTCCCCGACATGAGTTGCCAGACCGCTCCCGGCGATGCCAATGCGCCTGATGTGGATGAGGTGCGCTCCGCAGCAGAATGACGGCCGAATTGACGGCAAATAGCGCGCGGACAATGTGCCCGGTTTATACTCGATCTCTAATGTCACACGAAGAAGTTGCTTTTGTCACAAGAGCTTCATTCGGTTGGTGGATAAGGCGCGCGACCCGTGCGGTCGATGCGGATTATCAAAAGGAGATCTCGGTCATGAGAAACAACGTTCGTCACCAGCTGCTGCGCCTTGTCGTCGGCGGCCTGCTTGCAACCGTTGCCCTTCAGCCTGGCTATGCCGATGATGCGGCGAACAAGCTTCTGGAACGTGCGGCAAGCGCGGATCTCAGCGCTCCCGGTGGCGCACGCCGCCTTTCCGGCGACATCACCGAGGCTTATCGCGCCGCGCTCATCGATACCCGCCCGAAGAACGTCATCCTCCTGATCGGCGACGGCATGGGCGACTCCGAGATCACCATCGCACGCAACTATGCGGTCGGCGCGGGCCAGTATTTCAAGGGCATCGATGCGCTTCCGGTCACCGGGCAATACACGCATTATTCGCTCGACAAGAAGACGGGCAAGCCGACCTATGTGACCGACTCTGCTGCCTCGGGCACCGCTTGGGCGACGGGCGTGAAGTCCTACAACGGCGCGATCGGCATCGACATTCATGAGAAGAGCCACGAAACGCTGATCGAAAAGGCAAAGGCTGCCGGTCTTGGCACAGGCAATGTCTCGACAGCCGAACTGCAGGATGCAACGCCAGCCGTGCAGATCGCGCACGTGACCCAGCGTAAGTGCTACAGTCCGGCATCCACCACAGAGAAGTGCCCGACGAACGCGCTTGAAAACGGCGGCAAAGGTTCGATCAGCGAGCAGTTGCTGAATACGCGCCCCGACGTGACACTCGGCGGGGGCGCAAAGAGCTTCGGCGAGACCGCCAAGGCCGGCGAATGGAAGGACAAGACGCTTCGCCAGCAGGCGGAGGAACGAGGCTACAAGATCGTCTCGAACCTTGACGAGCTCCAGGCCGTCAAGCAGGCGAACGACAGTGCGCCGGTACTCGGCCTGTTTGCCGAGGGCAATATGCCGGTTCGCTGGGAAGGCCCGAAGGCCAGCCATTACGGCAATGTCGAGAAGGAGCCGGTCGTCTGCAAGCCCAACGAGAAGCGCACGTCGGCAACCCCGACGTTGGCACAGATGACGGCCAAGGCGATCGAACTGCTCAGGACGAACGAGAAGGGCTTCTTCCTGCAGATCGAGGGAGCGTCGATCGACAAGCAGGATCATGCCGCCAACCCGTGCGGCCAGATCGGCGAAACGGTTGATCTCGATGAAGCCGTTCAGGAAGCGTTGAAGTTTGCGCAAGAAGCCGGCGACACGCTCGTCATCATCACCGCCGATCATGCGCACGCGAGCCAGATCATCGATGCCGACGCCAAGGCTCCGGGCTTGACGGAAGCGTTGATGACGAAGGACGGCGCCGTGATGGCCGTGAGCTACGGCAACTCCGACGATGCGGATGACCAGGGCCATACCGGCTCGCAGCTTCGCATTGCTGCTTACGGGCCGCGCGCTGCCAATGTCACTGGCCTGACGGACCAGACGGATCTGTTCTATACGATCAGCGACGCGCTCGGCCTGAAGACCGAGACGGCCAGCGCCAAGTAGGCCGCGTCGGCGAATGCCACGGGCGAAAACGTGGAATTGTGATTGACATTCCAGCGACTTCGCCCTAAAGACCGCCCCAGCACCGGGCAGAGATGTCCGGTGTTTCATTTGACATGTCCCGTGGATTTGTCCTGTTCGCGTAATGGGATGATCCTGTCGGATCCTCGAAAGAAGATCAAAGGAGGGCGTGTTTCCTTCACGCGGTTTGGCAACAGACCGTTCTAACTTTCTGAAAGGAAATACGATGAGCAAGCGCGAATCGTCCAAGTACAAGATTGACCGCCGTATGGGCGAAAACATCTGGGGCCGTCCTAAGTCCCCGGTGAACCGCCGCGAATACGGCCCGGGCCAGCACGGTCAGCGCCGCAAGGGCAAGCTTTCTGACTTCGGTGTGCAGCTGCGCGCCAAGCAGAAGCTCAAGGGTTACTACGGTGACCTGCGCGAGAAGCAGTTCCGCGCGATCTTCGCTGAAGCCGACCGCCGCAAGGGCGATACCTCGGAAAACCTGATCGGTCTTCTGGAGTCTCGTCTTGACGCGATCGTTTATCGCGCCAAGTTCGTTCCGACCGTTTTCGCTGCTCGCCAGTTCGTCAATCACGGCCACGTGACCGTGAACGGCGTCCGCGTAAACATCGGTTCTTACCGTTGCAAGGCTGGCGACGTCATCGAGGTTCGTCAGAAGTCGAAGCAGCTCGTTTCCGTTCTGGAATCTGTTGGCTTGGCTGAACGCGACGTTCCGGACTACATCGAAGCTGACCATAACAAGATGGTTGCTACCTTCGCTCGTGTTCCGGCGCTCGGCGACGTACCGTATCCGGTCGTCATGGAGCCGCATCTGGTGGTCGAATTCTATTCGCGTTAATCGCGAGGCGTTTTCGCATACGGAAAAGCCGCCTCCTGGGGCGGCTTTTTTGTTATCTGGGGAGATACGATGACGGACTTGCAGGCAGTTCTCGATAGCATCCACAAGGAGCTGACCCCCCGTATCGGCGAGGGGAAGGTTGCGGACTACATTCCGGAACTCGCCAAGGTCGACCCAAACCAGTTCGGCCTAGCGGTCGTCACCGTGGATGGCAAGGTCTACAGCGTCGGCAATGCCGATGTCCCGTTCTCCATCCAGAGCATCTCGAAGGTTTTCATGCTGACGCTTGCACTCGGCAAGGTCGGCGAGGGACTCTGGAAGCGGGTCGGCCGCGAGCCTTCGGGCTCGGCGTTCAACTCGATCGTCCAGCTCGAGCACGAGCAGGGCATTCCACGCAATCCCTTCATCAACGCGGGGGCAATTGCCGTGACCGATGTTGTCATGGCCGGCCATGCGCCACGCGAGGCTATTGGTGAGTTGCTGCGCTTCGTCCGCTATCTCGCCGATGACGAGTCGGTCACCATCGATGATCGCGTTGCAAAGTCCGAGACACAGACGGGCTACCGCAATTTCGCGCTCGCAAACTTCATGCGGGCCTATCGCAACCTCGATCACCCAGTCGAACACGTGCTTGGCGTCTATTTTCACCAGTGCGCCCTGTCGATGACCTGCGAGCAGCTGGCGAAGGCCGGGCTGTTTCTGGCCGCACGCGGCAGCAATCCGATGACTGGCCACTCCGTTGTGTCGCCGAAGCGGGCGCGGCGTATCAACGCGCTGATGCTGACATGCGGCCACTATGACGGTTCCGGCGACTTTGCCTATCACGTCGGTCTCCCCGGCAAGAGTGGTGTCGGCGGTGGTATTTTTGCAGTGGCGCCCGGCATTGCCTCGATTGCGGTGTGGTCGCCGGGGCTCAACGAGGTCGGCAACTCGCAGCTCGGTGCTGTCGCGCTCGAAATGCTGGCGGCCCGCACTGGGTGGTCTGTTTTCGGCGATTGATGCTGGGTTGTCGTGACGCTTTCTGCTAAGGCGGAGGCTGACTCTGATTGGACGAGAAAATGAACATCGCAGCCAACATTGCCGATGAGCTGGAAACGCCGAACGCGGATGGGGCGATCGCGCACGCGCTCTTTGCCGAAGCTCCTGACTCGGTGTCGTTCAACAAGCTGCGCAAGCGGCTGTTGCGGAACGTCAGACAGGCATTCGACGATTTTGCGATGCTGAAGGGGCAGACGCGTTGGCTGATCGGTCTCTCCGGCGGCAAGGACTCTTATGGATTGCTCGCCCTTCTTCTCGACCTGCAGTGGCGCGGTCTTCTGCCGGTGGAACTGATCGCCTGCAATCTCGACCAGGGCCAGCCGAACTTCCCAAAGCATATCCTGCCTGAATATCTCACCAAGGTCGGCGTCAAGCACCGCATCGAGTATCGCGACACGTACTCCATCGTGAAGGAGAAGGTTCCTGAAGGAGCGACCTATTGCTCGCTCTGTTCGCGCCTGCGTCGCGGCAATCTTTATCGGATTGCCAAGGAGGAGGGCTGTGACGCATTGGTGCTCGGCCACCACCGCGAGGATATTCTCGAAACCTTCTTTATGAACTTTTTCCATGGCGGGCGGCTCGCTTCGATGCCGGCCAAATTGCTCAATGACGAGGGCAACCTCGTGTTGCTGCGCCCGCTCGCCTATTGCGCGGAAGACGACATGGCGAAGTTCGCGGCTGCCATGCAGTTCCCGATTATTCCATGCGATCTTTGCGGCTCCCAGGACGGGCTGCAGCGCAATGCGATGAAGGACATGCTCGCCGATATCGAGCGGCGTATGCCGGGCCGCAAGGATACGATGCTGAGAGCGCTTGCGCATGTGAACCCGTCGCATCTGCTCGATCCCAAGCTTTTCGATTTCGCTGGCCTGATGGCCGGAGAGACCGCGCCGAAGAGTGAATAGTCGGCGCCCACGGCAAAGAAGGAAAGTCCATGTGTTCCACGATAGATGTAACGACGCTTGCCGATCTCCTGAGGCGGGCGGCGAAGGCAGAGATATTGCCGCGCTTCCGTCGACTTGGAAGCGATGACGTGCGCGCCAAGAGCGAAGCGACCGATCTGGTGACGGAGGCGGACCTGCAGGCGGAGCGGATGATTAAAGCTGAAGCCGCTGCACTCTGGCCGGATGCCGTGTTCATCGGAGAGGAGTCGGTCGCGGCGGATCCTGATCTGCTCGGCAAGCTCGAGGGAGCGGACCTTGCCATCGTGGTCGATCCCGTTGATGGGACCTTCAATTTCGCATCCGGCATTCCGGCCTTCGGCGTGATGGCGTCCGTCGTGTCCAAGGGCGAAACAGTTGCCGGCATCATCTACGACCCGATGGGCGATGACTGGGTAATGGCGGAGAAGGGCGGTGGCGCGTGGCTTCGGCGTCCTGGCGGGGAGGCGGAGCGGCTCGCCGTTGCAGCGCCCGTCGCGCTGGAGGAGATGGTCGGCATGGCATCGACGGGCTTCCTGCCGAAGCCGAAGCGCAGCGAGATCCTTGCCAATCTGGCCAAGGTTCGGTTCCTTGCCAACTATCGCTGTGCTGCCCATGAGTACCGCGCCTTTGCGGGCGGTCACGTCCACTATCTGATGTATAATAAGCTCATGCCCTGGGACCATCTCGCGGGCACCCTGATCAGCATCGAGGCTGGCGCGCATGCGGCCCGTTTTGACGGTTCGCCTTACCTGCCGCATCACACCAGTGGTGGCTTGCTGATTGCGCCCGACAAGGACAGCTGGGACATTCTGCGGATTGAAGTTTTCACGATCTGATATCGGAGCCGCGACCTCCTGCGGGTTGCGGTAGCGTTTCCTGGGGCGCCCAGATTTCGCGCTCCCAGGAAAACGCCATGCGCACAGACGTACAATACGAGCAGGCACGCCAGTCGTAAATGTTCTCCCGCTTTCGAAATGACGAGGAGAGTATGATGGATACAGGGCAGACACTGGCGTTTTTGCTGTTTGCGTTTATCGCGGCGGTTACACCGGGACCCAGTAACACTCTGGTCCTGTCCACAGGTGCTGCTGTCGGCACTTTGAGAGGCATCGGCTGTCCGCTCGGTGCATCGCTTGGCATGGGCGCAATGATTGTTCTAAGCGCCTTCGGTGTCGGAGAAATTGTCGCCGCGGCGCCGGCGATCGTAATAGCGATGAAGTTGGCAGGATCTCTGTTTCTGTTGTGGCTTGCCTGGAAGATCGCCAATGCCGGTACTGTTGAAGCGGATGGCCAGAGGCGCGTGGTTGGATTTCGGCAGGCTTTTCTATTCCAGTGGCTAAACCCGAAAGGTTGGCTGGTTGCGCTGAGCGCAGGCAGCACCTTCCTTGTGTCTTCACAGCACGCTGATGCACGTGGCGCCTTGTGGATGGGGGCGCTGTTCGCAGCCGCCGCGTTTCCCGCCGGGTTCGTATGGCTTGTCCTCGGCGCTCTCGTGGCACAGTTTCTACGCACCCCACGTTCGGCGCGGTTCTTCAATATCGCGATGGCGTTGGCTCTGGCTCTTTCGGTCGCCCTTGTGTGGCGCTAGCTCCCGAAAGAGTTTCGCCCGCAACGGTGTGTTGCGGGCGACAAGGAACGTTATGCGTTGCAAGGCCGTCTACTAGAAATGCCCGGCGCCTGGATCGATGTGCGGGCTGTCACCCGGATGTGTGAACAGCTTGCCGCCTTCGGCCCACAGCGTTGCCGCGATGCTGATCGCCCCGAACACCGCGAAGCCGCCGAAGAGCGGCTGCACAGTCCCGTTGAATAGCTGTCCGACCGTGCCGCCGAGGATCGCGCCGAAGGTCGTCGATACGAAGCCGGTGATGGCTGTCGCGGTGCCGGCGAGGTTGCCCATGGGTTCCAGGCTGATTGCCGTAAAATTGGTGGCAATAACCGCAAACATCATCAGCAGGATCGTGAACAGGGTATAGGCAAAGGCGAAATCGGGCCGGCCACCGAGAGCTTTGACGAAACCGATTGCAGACACGATCGTGAACAGGATCATCGCAACGTGCGAGATGCGGCGCATCCCGAATTTGCGCACAAAAAACCCGTTGGCGAAGTTCGCGACAGCGATGCCGCCGGCCGTTGCCGCAAAGGCGATCGGTAACCAATCGCCAAGGCCGTAGACCTCGCCGAACACCTGCTGGACCGAAATAACGTAGGCGCTGATGACGCCCGTGAACATCGTCAGCCCGATCATGTAGCCACAGGTGATCTTGTTCGTCAGGACGGTCTTGAAACCGTCGACGACGGAGCCGACCGATAACGGGATGCGCTCTCCTTTCGGCAGAGATTCTTTCAGACGCGCGAGTGCCCAGATGAACAGGACCCCTCCGACAAGGCCGAGCAGGATAAAAATCCAGTGCCAGTTGGCGTAGGTGATGATCAACTGACCGACGGAAGGCGCCACGATCGGAACGATCATGAAGACGATCATCACGTAGGACATGACCCGCGCCATCTCACGGCCGCCGAAGCAGTCGCGAACAATCGCCATGGTCGTGATGCGGACGGCTGCGCCGCCGAGGCCTTGGACAAAGCGCATGATCAGCAGCATTTCGAAGCTGCCGGTAGCGGCAGCGGCGAACATAGCGAGGACATAAACGGCGAGGCCGCCAAGCAGGATGTTTCGGCGGCCGAAGGTATCAGACAGGCTACCGAAAATGATCTGCGACACGCCGAATCCGAGGAAGAAGACGCCGATCACGAGCTGCGTATCGTTGGCGTTCGTGACACCGAGCGAATGGCCGATCGCGGGCAGGGATGGCAGCATGCTGTCGATCGCCATCGCGACACTGGCGGTCATGATGGCGATGGTAATGACAAATTCGACGAAGCCCATGCCTATGCGGCGGGAGCCCTGATTCTCAACATGGGGTTTATGTGGTGGCGTCATAATCGAAATCCTGAAATAGGGGCGGAGAGAGCCGATCAGACCGCAGGATTGTGCGGCTGGAAGAGACGTCCCTTCTCTGCGATCAAAACGAAGACCAGACCGATGATCGAGACGGTGAAATAGCCTGCGACCATTGGCAATGCTGTGCCGTTGAATGCCTGGCCGATGCCGGCGCCGATCAGCGCGCCGCCGACCGTGCTCATGAAGCCGAGGACGGACGAAGCCGTTCCCGCGACGTGGCCGAGCGGCTCCATGGCAAGCGAGTTGAAGTTGGAGCCGATCCAGCCGAACTGGAACATGGCCACACCGAAGAAGCAGATGAAAAACGCAAAGCGCATCGGTTGCGGCCCAAGAACGAGGGCTGCGAGCCAGATGGTGTTGACGGTGATAAAGCCGACCAACGCGCCATGCGACAACCGCCGCATCCCGAACCTGCCAACAAGCCGCGCGTTGAGGAATGACGAAAGCGACATGAAGACAGCGACGCCGGCAAAGGCGAAGGGGAAGTAGACCCCCAGCTCGTAGATGCCGACGTATATCTGCTGCGCGGAATTGATGAAGCCGAAAAGCGAACCGAAGATGAAGGTGGTGGCAATCGTGTAGCAGAGGGCGATGCGGTTCGTGAGAACCAGCTTGAAGCCACCGATCACCGAGCGTGCGGTGAACGGGCGGACATTCGCGGGACGCAAGGTTTCGGGAAGGCGGATATAGGCCCAAACCGAGATCAAAGCGGCCAGGACGGCGATGAACACGAAGATCAGATGCCAGCTGCCGAAGAACATGATGATCTGGCCGCTGCCCGGCGCGATGACGGGAACGATCATGAAGACCATCATGATCAGGGACATGACCTCTGCCATCTGCCGGCCGCCGTAGATATCACGGACGATGGAGATGGTGATGACGCGCGTCGCTGCGGAACCAATGCCCTGAATGAAGCGAAGTGCGAGAAGGCCCGCAAAGGACGGTACCAGTGCGATCCCCAGCGCAGAACAGATATAGATGACAAGGCCGATCAACAGCGGCAGACGGCGGCCGAAGCGGTCGGAGAGAGGGCCGTAGAAGAGCTGAGCCGAGCCGAAGCCCAGCAGATAGGCGGAAACGACGAACTGACGGTGATTTTCGCTTTCGACGCCAAGGCTTGCGCCGATCTGCTGCAGTGCCGGCAACATGATGTCGATCGCGAGCGAATTGACCGCCATCAAGAAGGCGGCGAGCGCAATGAATTCCCCTTTGCCCATGGGCAATTGGCCCGCGTGCACGGTTTGTGATGAATCTGTCACAATGAAATTCCCATAAACGGGCCAAGGCGCTGTTCAGCACAGCGCCTCGGACTCAAAATGCAAGATATGGAAACCGGGCGGACGCCCGGTGACCGAACAGGTCAGGCGGCGCCGCGAACGGTCACGCCATGTTCCTGCAGGTGCTGCTGCAACTCGCCGGCCTGGAACATTTCCCGGACGATGTCGCAACCGCCGATGAACTCGCCCTTCACGTAGAGCTGCGGGATCGTCGGCCAGTTGGAGTAATCCTTGATGCCCTGGCGGATCTCAGAGTCAGCGAGCACGTTGATGCCCTTGTAGTCGACGCCGATGTAATCGAGAATCTGCACGACCTGGCCGGAGAATCCACACTGCGGAAACTGCGGCGTGCCCTTCATGAAGAGGACGACGTCGTTGCTCTTGATTTCGTTGTCGATGAATTCGTTGATACCGCTCATAGGGACTAATCCTTTCCACAGGCGAGTTAAAGGCCCGCCGTTTCAATCGTTAAGCTTAGATAGCATGTGATCCGCGGAATTCCAGCAGGCCGAGCCAAAAAAAGAGCGCCCTATCGGTTTGCGGACGGCGCATTGTTGCGCTTGCGTTACGCCTGGTTCAGGAGCGGCTTAGTCTCGCGCGCGCATTGCCGGTTATGGCAAGGAATTCACCCGGATTTTGCCACAATTCTCGCCGATTGCGGCGCAGCAATTTCCTGCCGTGCGCGGCCAGAAAGAAAATAATGACATTGATTTCGAAACGGGTCGTTCTCCATTTTCCGGGGTTCGAGCCACTTGATGGGCGTGCTCACAGGGCGCGCTATGAACGATCCGCAAAACAAAGTGCAGCGACCTGGAATTTCTCCGTGCTGACAGGCGAGCCGGACGACGGACCGGCGTCGACGGCGTTCAGGGTGAAGGCGGGATTGACGGATGGGAAACCAACAGCCACATCCATATCTTCGACCACAATGCTTTGGTGGAGCAGCTTCGATCACGCAGCATACCTGCGCAAATTCTGGCGGGCTTTCGTGGTGCTCTGCAGGTCATCCTCCATGGCGGGATGGCCGGCTACTTCAGGCACGCTTGGCGATTCGGGCTGTTCTTCGTCTTTCCGTTCCTGATGATGATACTCGGCTTTTCGCTTAGCGCCATCATCGCCGTGATACCACTCGAAATGGAGTTGCCCGCTTTTCATCTCCTGTGGAGCACGGCGTTGGCATTGTGTTTCTTCGTCTTCGTGTTTCTGCCTTTCGCGGAGCGCTTCTACACGCTGCATCTCTTCGCTGACTGGCGGATGGCGGTCGCTCTTGCCCGGACGAGCGATGCGGCATTCAACCAGTGGCTAGATCGCTGTGCCACGGCCGCGCAGACCGCCCTGTCGGAACCTGCGCAGGAGTATGTGATCTCATCTCACAGTATGGGATCCAGCGTCGCCGCCCACGTCGTTGGCCTCCTGCTCGAACGGGATCCTGATGTTTTTGCCGGCAAGAAGGTGATCTTTGCAACGCTCGGCTCGGCAATCCTGCAATGCGCATTGTTGCGACCCGCGCGCGTGTTGCGGTCACGGGTCGGCCTGATCGCGCGATGCGACAGCGTCAACTGGCTTGATGTCCACTGTCTGACCGACGCCATTCATTTCTACAAGGTGCCGGTCGTGGCGGTTTGTGGACATGGAGATGCACGGCCTGCGAAGATGATCTTCATTCGCGTGAAGCATATGCTGACTATCGAGCACTATAAGAAGATCAAGAAGGATTTCCTGCGCGTGCATCGGCAGTATGTCCTGGGGCCAGACCTGCGGGCGCCCTTCGACTTCACGCTGCTAACCGCCGGCCCACGCTCGGACATGGTCTTTGCTGCAGACGTCTATAACGCAATGCCCGGCTTCTAACCGGGCATTTGCGTTCGATATCACTCAGGTGCCGATGTCTGCAGCGCCAGGGCATGCAGTATGCCACCCATGTTGCCCTTCAGGGCTTCGTAGACCATCTGATGCTGCTGCACGCGGCTCTTGCCGCGAAAAGCTTCCGCTACCACCTCAGCCGCATAATGATCGCCGTCGCCGGCAAGATCGCGGATGGTCACCTTGGCGCCGGGGATGCCGGCCCTGATCATGTCTTCGATATCACCGGGTTTCATAGGCATGATCGTTACTCCTTGCGCATTATTCCGTGGCAGCCAGTGTGCCATGGCCTTCCATGTAATCAGGGAACCATGATTCATGTGCGTCGCGCAATTGCTGAATCGGCAGCGACAGCAGATCGTCAATCACGAGGCTTTCACCTTCGACAGTGCCGAGGCGGCGGAAAGGTACACCCGCACCTTCGGCGTTGGCGCAGACGAAATTGGCAACATCCGCTGGCACCGTCAGCACGTAGCGGGCCTGATCTTCGCCGAATAGGAGCGCGTGCGGTGCGCCTTTGCTTTCATGAAGATCGATGTTAAGGCCCTTGCCTGACGCCATCGCCATTTCGGCGAGAGCCAGAACGAGGCCGCCGGAAGAGATATCGTGGCAGCTCGTTGCCTGGCCGTTTCGGATGACCGAGCGGACGAAGTTGCCGTTACGGCGCTCCGCGAGGAGATCGACCTCGGGAGCGGGGCCTTCAGTGCTGCCGACGACATCGCGCAGATAGGCCGACGAACCGAGATGGCTGCCGTCCGTACCGATCATGATTACCTTATCGCCATTCGAGGCGCTGCCGATGCGCGCCATCTTCTTCCAGTCGGGCAGAAGGCCGACGCCAGCGATCGTCGGTGTCGGCAGGATCGCAACGCCGTTGGTTTCATTGTAGAGTGAGACGTTCCCCGACACGATGGGGAAGTCGAGGACGCGGCAGGCTTCGCCGATGCCTTTCACGGCCTGAACGAACTGGCCCATGATTTCCGGCTTTTCAGGGTTGCCGAAGTTCAGGTTGTCGGTCGCCGCCAGCGGCTCTGCGCCGGTCGCCGTGATGTTGCGCCAGCATTCTGCGACTGCCTGCTTGCCGCCCTCGAACGGATCGGCCTCGACATAGCGCGGCGTCACATCGGACGAGAATGCAAGAGCCTTGGTCGGATGGTTCTCGACGCGAACGACGCCTGCATCACCTCCCGGAAGCTGGAGTGAGTTGCCCTGGATCAGGGTATCGTACTGTTCGTAAACCCAACGGCGGCTCGATTGATTGGGAGAGCCAACGAGCTGCAACAGCGCCTGGCCGTAGTCTGCCGGTGCGGCAACGAGGTTCGCGGGCAGCGGCGCACGCTTGTCCGATTCTCGCCACGGACGATCATATTCCGGCGCCTGGTCGCCGAGATCCTTGATCGGCAGGTTGGCGACTTCTTCGCCCTGATGGACAACGAGGAAGCGCAGGTCGTCGGTGGTCTTGCCGACGATCGCAAAATCCAGGCCCCACTTGATGAAGATCGCCTTCGCCACGGCTTCCTTTTCCGGCTCCAGAACCATGAGCATGCGCTCCTGGCTTTCGGACAGCATCATTTCGTAGGCGGTCATCTGCTCTTCGCGCACCGGCACGGTATCGAGATCGAGCAGAATGCCGAGATCGCCCTTTGCACCCATTTCGACGGCCGAGCAGGTGAGGCCGGCAGCACCCATGTCTTGGATGGCGATGACGGCGCCGGTCTGCATCAGCTCGAGGCAGGCTTCCAGCAGGCACTTTTCGGTGAAGGGGTCGCCGACCTGGACGGTCGGACGCTTTTCCTCGATGGACTCATCGAATTCGGCCGAGGCCATGGTCGCACCGCCGACGCCGTCGCGGCCCGTCTTTGCGCCGAGATAGACGACCGGCAAGCCGACGCCCTTGGCTTCCGAGAGGAATATGGCATTCGACTTGGCCAGGCCAGCCGCGAAGGCGTTGACCAGGATATTGCCGTTATAACGGGCGTCGAACTCGACTTCGCCGCCTACCGTCGGAACGCCGAAGGAGTTTCCATAACCGCCGACGCCCGAGACGACACCGGAGACTAGGTGACGGGTCTTCGGATGGTCCGGCTCGCCGAAACGCAGCGCATTCATTGCTGCGATCGGGCGTGCACCCATGGTGAAGACGTCGCGCAGAATGCCCCCGACGCCTGTGGCCGCGCCCTGATATGGCTCGATGTAGGACGGGTGGTTGTGGCTCTCCATCTTGAAGACTACGCAGTCGCCGTCATCGATATCGACAACACCGGCATTTTCACCGGGGCCCTGAATGACGCGCGGGCCTTTGGTCGGCAGCGTACGCAGCCACTTCTTGGAGGATTTGTAAGAGCAGTGCTCGTTCCACATGGCCGAAAAGATGCCGAGCTCGGTGAAAGTCGGTTCGCGTCCGATCAGGCTCAAGATCCGCTGATACTCGTCTGGCTTCAGGCCGTGGGCGGCAATCAGTTCGGGGGTGATCGGGCGGGTATTGGAAATGGTCATGAGCTCTCGGAAGTCCCTGCCGTTGCGCGATTGCGGTGTCTTTAGCCTAAGTGAATGAAACGCGCGATAGGAAAATGCCCGCTGTTAACAGACAGCAGGCACCAAAAGGCGACTATCGTGCCAGCTCAAAACTTGTAGCCGACCTGGATGCCGGCGCGCGTAATCCGAATTACGCACCATCGATCATTGGCGGGTAAAGCATTTTTGCCGACCGACGTTGCTTTGTCGCTGGTCTGCGGCCGATCTGCCGTCGCTTCAAATCTCACCATCATAGCCGGCGCCGCCGCTTTCTAGTAGGCGTCTCAAAGTCATCAATCCTGCAACCAGATCGTCACGGTTTCTGGGGGACGAGAAGCCTATCCGCACGCGGTGATAAACTTTCTCGGCGCGAGCGGCCTTGAACTCGTCCTCGTCATCGATCAGCACGCCATCTCTATAGGCGGCGTTCTTGAAGGTTCCCGAGAGCCAGGGATCGGGCAGCTTCAGCCAGAGGAAGGGAACATGCGGATGGGACACAAAATCGTATCCCTGTAGTTGTTGCCGTGCGAGGCGCTCGCGGATGGCCAGTTCGGCCGTGCTTGCCTTGCGGATTTCGTGTGCTTGGCCGCTCTGAACGAGACGCGCGCAAGCCTCGGCCAGAATGAAAGGCAGCCCGCCCGTAATCATCTTGTGCGTTACCTTGATCCGCTGCGCAAAATGCGGCGGGCAGGCGACCCAGCCGCCGCGCACTCCGGCAGCCACGGACTTTGAAAGGCCACTGATCAGGAAGGTGCGATCGGGCGCGAGCGACGCCAGCAGGGGATTTTCGTCGCCAGTCATGCCACCGTAGAGATCGTCCTCTATCAGCCAGACGCCATGCCTGCGTGCAATCTCCGCGATCCGTACCCGCCGCTCGTAAGGCATCGTAGCCAGGGTGGGATTGTGCGCGGTCGGCATGAGGAACGCGAGCTTGGGATGCTGCTGAAGACACAAGCGCTCGAAGTCATCGGGGATTACGCCGTTCTCGTCGGAGTCGACGGTGATCGTACGGCGACCAAGAATGCGGGCGCTGCGGCTGACCTGCGTATAGCTCAAATCTTCAAATACGATCTTGTCACCGGGCGACGACACGGCCGAAATCACCGAGACCGCCGCCGCGTGCGCGCCGAGGGTAGGGACGATGTTTTCGGTGTCGGGCGTCCAATCGTTCCTGGCGAGCCAGCGCCGCCCTGCCTCGTACCAATTTTGCGGGAAAACACGGGAATAGGACGAAATCTCGGAAAGCTGCTCCTCGCCGATTCCGGCGAGCACGCTGCCGATGATCTTGCCCTGGCCGAGGTCCGGAGCCGCGGTGGTGTCAAAGCGTATCTTGCCGGCCGGCGCATCGATCGGACGCGTGCCGCCGAGCGCGATGGTCAGTGGGTCCGGCTGATTGCCGGGTGCCGTCTCGGCGCGATCCAGGACATATGTGCCGCGGCCGACTTCTCCCGCGACGAGGCCGCGTTCGTGCACCAGCGCATAGGCCCGGCCGATTGTCCCGATTGTCACGCCTATGTCGTAGGCAAGGTTTCGCTGCGGCGGCAACTTGCTGCCAGCGGGCAATGTACCTGCGGCAATGGCTGATTCAATGCTGTCCGCAATTCGGAGGTAAACCGGGCCGAAACCGCGCGAAACGTCTGGGAGCCAATTTGTCATGATGACAATTCTCTATATTGTCACCCTTCGTCCGTCAAGATTATCTGAATTACAGACACAATCCACGTGGAGAATGAAATGTCCGCCGTTCCAGAGAACGAGCTCCGGATTGCACCGCTTCCTGCTAAGGTGCAATCGATACAATGCCGCATTCAGCAAGACTCTCGCCGTGTGCCGCGCACTTTGCTGGTGTCCGCATTGCAACGACTAACATCGTGGCATCAGAAGCGAGAGAGCCGCAGGGTGTTGCGTAATCTGACGGACGCCGAACTGCTGGACATTGGCGTCACGCGCGCCGAGGCGAATAAGGAGGCCAGCAAGTCGTTCTTTTGGGACTGATCAGCCGCAAGCCTTGCCGCCGGAGGCCCAGCGGGTGACATCCTTGGCGATCCGCGGTCCGGTGGCGCCTTGCATCATCGGACCGAAGGCATCGAGCTTGGAGGGATTGCCCTCTGCCTGAACAACGAGCAATGGGCGGCTTTCGGGGCTTCCCTTGTGCACGACGAGAATGCGCGGACGACCGGAGAAGGAATTCAACTCCGGCGCCAACCTGTATGCGGCAAAGGCCGCGTCGCCCGACTTGAACCAGCAGGCGTTCGCACCGAGAGCAACGCGCTCCATGGTGGACAGCGCGCTGCGGTCAGGACCCTTCGCGGGCGTGTTCGATTGGCAGGACGCGACCAGCGCCGCCGTTGCGGCAATCGCGAGAACACGTGTCGTCGAAAGGCGAGGACGCATCAACTTGCTCCAATGGACCGGATGAATGGCCTCTTACGTGCCGAAGGTTAAGCTGCGATTACCTCGAGGGCGGATGCAAACAGACCGCGGCCGTCGGAACCGCCATGCGCTGCTTCGATGAGGTTTTCGGGATGCGGCATCATGCCGAGGACGTTGCCCTTATCGTTCATGACCGCGGCAATATCGTTGATCGAGCCGTTCGGGTTGGTGCCTTCCGCATAGCGGAATACGACCTGGCCGCTGCCTTCGATCTTTGCCAGGGTCTCGGCGTCGGCGAAGTAGTTGCCGTCGTGATGGGCGACTGGGCTGCGAATGATCTGACCCTTGGAATAGGCGCGGGTGAAATCGGTGTCGGCGTTGACGACTTCGAGCTTGATCTCGCGGCAGACGAATTTGAGCGAGGCATTGCGCATCAGCGCGCCAGGAAGCAGACCTGCCTCGAGCAGGATCTGGAACCCGTTACAAACGCCGAGAACCTTGACGCCCTTGTTTGCCTTTTCGATGATTGCCTGCATGACCGGCATGCGCGCTGCGATAGCGCCGCACCGGAGGTAGTCGCCATAGGAAAAGCCGCCGGGGATGACGATCAGGTCGACGTCCGGAATATCCGTCTCCGTTTGCCAGATGGTCACCGGCGCGTGACCGGAGATTTTCGTCAGTGCTGCGATCATGTCTCGATCGCGATTGAGACCCGGAAGTTGAACGACGGCTGATTTCATGAGTGCGGCTAAAACCTTGTTTGTGCTTCTGCAAGTTCTCTGAGTACGAGACGCTTTTCAATACGCTCCAGCCGGCCTTCGTGCCGACCGAGGACACCGTAAATACTGTGTATTTCCTGCTCCATCGTGGTCATCGTGTCGCGCATGCAATGCATTTCGCTTCGGATCTCGTCAAGCGACGCATCCAGCGTATCGATGTGCTCGTTCATCTTCGTCAACAACTCAAGCATGAGCTCTTGCGTCAATTCAGCCATCGAGTGCGCTCCACGACCAAGATTAGTCGACGAAAATATTATAGTTCTCGATCACCGTATTTGCGAGGAGTTTCTCACACATTGCCTTGAGATCGCTCTCCGCTTTCGCCTTGTCAGCGCCTTCGAGTTCGACGTCGAAAACCTTGCCCTGCCGGACATGGCCGACTCCATCGAAGCCGAGAGCACCGAGAGCGCCCTCGATCGCCTTGCCCTGCGGATCGAGAACGCCGTTCTTCAGCGTGACGGTTACACGAGCCTTGATCACTTTATCTTCCCTGTCTTGCTTTGCCTGATAGTCTTACTTTACGAGCACTGGGCCGGTGCCGCGCACAGGCTCGTTCTCGTTGATGATGCCGAGGCGGCGCGCAACTTCTGAGTAGGCTTCGAGAAGTCCACCCATGTCACGGCGGAAGCGGTCCTTGTCCATCTTTTCACGGGTATCGATATCCCAGAGACGGCAGGAGTCCGGCGAAATCTCATCGGCCAGGATGATGCGCATCATGTCGCCTTCGTACAGGCGACCGCATTCGATCTTGAAGTCGACAAGCTGGATGCCGACGCCGAGGAAAAGACCGGTCATGAAGTCGTTGACGCGAATGGCAAGCGCCATGATATCATCGAGTTCGGCGGGGTTCGCCCAGCCAAATGCCGTGATGTGCTCCTCGGAAACCATCGGATCGTCGAGCGCGTCGGACTTATAATAGAACTCGATGATCGAGCGTGGCAGCACCACGCCTTCCTCGATGCCAAGGCGCTTGGACAGCGAGCCGGCGGCAACGTTGCGTACAACGATCTCAAGCGGGATCATTTCGACTTCGCGGATCAACTGCTCGCGCATGTTGAGGCGACGAATAAAATGCGTCGGAATGCCGATCTTGTTCAGATGGCTGAAAATGTATTCCGAAATGCGGTTGTTCAGAACGCCCTTGCCATCGATGACTTCGTGCTTTTTCTTGTTGAAGGCGGTGGCATCGTCTTTGAAGAACTGGATCAGCGTGCCCGGTTCCGGGCCCTCATACAGAATCTTGGCCTTGCCCTCGTAAATACGGCGGCGACGGTTCATTGCAATTGTTCTCTATCGTTGGCGCTCTTGGGATAGCGCGAGTGGATCGATCTCGTGGCGTCCCCTTAAAGGAAAAGCGAGGGTTTCACAATCCGCCTGTCACTCCTTCCCCGGAATCCGGGATTGCCGGAGTGCCGCTAAGAGAATCGAAGACTTTCTGCGTAGCAGTTTACAGGTTTTTTGCGATCAACGGAATGTGAGCCGTCCGTCTCGGCGGAGTCATGCAGGCCTTTATCTTTGGCGGGAGCTGTTGATCGACTTGCGCAGGTCCTGTTGCAGGCCGCGGGCAGGGCCTTCCACGCCCCGCCAGGACGCAGCGCGTACAAAGGGCGCTATCTGCAGTGCGGGCATCGGGCGGGCCAGCGCGTAGCCCTGGAGCATGTCGCAACCGAGGTCGCAGAGGATTCGGACGTGGTCCATCGTCTCCACCCCCTCAGCCGTGACGAGAATGTTTAGCGAACGACCGATGTCGATGATCGAACGGACGAGCTTCCGCTGCTCTGCCGAGTGGGGCAGCATGCGGATCAGCTCGCGGTCGATTTTCAAGGTCTTCGGGCTCAGCTTCAAAAGGCTAACAATCGACGCATGGCCCGTGCCGAAGTCATCGATCTCGATATCGATGCCGAGGCGGCGTAGCTGCCGGAGATTGGCGGTCACGGCATCATCGCAATCGTCCAGCGAGATCGATTCAAGCAGTTCGAAGGAGATCGTGCGAGGCTCGATCTTCAGTCCGCGAAGCTTCTTCGCAAGGTTCGGTTCGGCGAGGCGACGAGACGAGACGTTGACTGCGATCTTCGGGATGCGAAGCCCTTCATCCTCCCATCGCTGGCGATCCGCCAGTGCCTGCTCGAGGATAAGACCGTCGATCGTCGAGACAACATCCAGATCTTCGGCAATCGCGAGGAAGCGATCGGGGGCCAGCAAACCGTGTTCGCGGTGCTGCCAACGCGCCAGCGTCTCGACGCCGGCAACCTCGAGCGTTCGCGCCTGGAACTGCAACTGGTAGAACGGAATAAACTCGCCGCGTTCCAGGCCCAGCAGGATTTCGTCGGCCAGTCGCTTGCTGGCGATGATGCGGCGGCGCTCATCGGTCGAGAAGAATTCGTGGCGATTGCGTCCGCCGCTCTTTGCACGGTAGAGCGCGATATCGGCATTTAGCAGAAGTTGCTTGGCATCCAGCGCCGGACCGTCCCCCGTGGCGATTCCTATACTTGCGCCGAAACGGCAATCATGGCCCTCGTAGCGAATAGGCTTGCAGAGCTCGCGGATGATGCGTTCGGCCAGATTAGAGATCTTCCTTGGTGTGACGTCGAGGGTACACAGGACCACGAACTCGTCGCCACCAATACGAGCGACGAAATCAGTGGAACGGACGTTCCTTTTCAGGACCTGCGCAACGTGCTTCAGCATCGCGTCGCCGGCACGGTGGCCGAGCGTATCGTTGATCTGCTTGAAGCGATCCAGATCGATATGGAGGATCGCGAGCGTCAGGCCGGTCCGGCGACATTCGGCGGAACGCTCGTCCAGCATGCGATCCAGGTATCGGCGATTGGGTAAGTTGGTGAGGTAATCATGCAGCGCCAGGTGCTCGATGTTTTCCTTGGCGCTTTCGAGCTCCCTATTGCGGGCTTCGGCGAGATCCTTGGCGCGCTGCAACTCGTTATTGAGCCGGACTTCGGCAGTGACATCCCAATTCGCACCGATCAGCTTGCGGCGTCCGTCGCTGTCGAGAAAAAATGCCGCCTTTGCGCGGATGACGCGCTCGATGCCGTCCTGCCGGATGATGCGGAATTCGTGCTCAAAATCGGTGTTGTCAGCGATGCTCTCGTTGATGGTCGCTAGCACACGTTCCCTGTCATTGGGATGCAGCGAAGCCTCCCAGGCATCGCCCGTGGTGGCTGGCGACGTCCCAGTAATGCCGTAGATCGCCAGAAGACGGTCGTCCCAATCGACAGTGCCATTCTCGATGTCGGCCTCGAAGACGCCGATATTGGAGATATCAAGCGCGAGATCGAGGCGTCGCGACACGTGCGCCAGCCGCTCCTCCGCCTCCTTGCGCTCGGTGATGTCGGTATCGGTGCCGACGAGGCGGGCAGGGGCGCCATTTTCGTCCCATTCGACACAAGCACCACGGCATTCGATCCAGATCCAGTGGCCGTCCCTGTGGCGCTCGCGATACACGAAAATCTGATAGTCCGGATCGCCTGCATTCTGACGATCGATCGCCCTTACGACGAATTCCCGATCATCGGGGTGGATGAGTTCAATCCAAGTGTCATAATCCCCGTCGGCATCCTCATCGGGCGCCATGCCACGCATGGTCTTCCAGGTATCGGAATAGTAACGCTTGCCAAGACGAAGATCGTGGTCCCAGACGCCGAGGCCTGACCCGACAAGAGCGTAGTTCCAGCGACTCTCGCGCTCCGAGAGTTCGGCGCTATTTATTGGGGGCGCGTGGTCGTCGAGCCCGGTCGCATGAAGCTTGGTCTTCGGTTTGCCCCGGTTGCCGGGTGTCGATCGTTTCAATCTGCGTACTCGCTCTCCTGGCGCGTGTATATTTTGGATGCATTGAATTAAACAGCCCTTAATGCCATAAAAATAATATCCACGTAAAAACAATTACTTGGTTGTGCGTTCCGCCCTGCGTAGCCTGAGGGGCGCAGACAAGGTTCGACAATGCCCATTCACTTGTGCAGCGGTGCCCTATATCGCCCCAATTGGCGGAGGGAATGCGATGTCTCCAGAATGGCCGATGTTCATACTGCAATGCATCGTTCTTGTGGGCCTGGCGGGCGTTCTCTTCATTCGCGGAGAGGGTGACTAGCCGATTGCTCAGCTAAAACCGCCCGAGCGTTCCCGTGCTGGGCGCGGCGATGCAATGCCCGACTGTGAATTGCGGTTCTGCCAAAGCGTCCGGTATTACGGCTTCAAACGGCCAAGGAATTGGGCAAACACCATTGTTCCTTCCGGCCAAGGCCCGTGGCCGGACTCGGTGTTGATATGGCCGGCCTCACCAGCGTCAATGAGGAGGGATCCCCAGCTTGCAGCGATGTCATCGGCGTGCTCGTAGCTGCCGAAGGGATCGTTGCGGCTGGCGATCGTGATTGTCGGGAAGGGAAGTGGATCCCGCGGGTACGGGCCGAATGTCATCAGGTGCTTCGGCCGTATTGCCGGATTGGCGACATCGGGCGGTGCAACGAAGAATGCCCCGGCTATCTTGTTGCGAAAATGGGGAATTGCATGGATCGCCGATGGAATGCCAAGCGAATGCGCAACCAGCACCACCGGTCGCGTGGCAGCGTTCACCTCCTCGGCGATCCGCTGAACCCAATCGTCGCGGACCGGCTTCGACCATTCTGCCTGTTCGACACGACGAGCCGTGCTGAGCTTGGCCTCCCAGCGGCTTTGCCAATGATCGGGGCCGGAATTCGTATAACCGGGAATGATGAGGATTTCGGCGTCTGAAGCTTTCATGATGGCGCGGATGTGAGAAAGCTTGACGGCGATGTCAAGGGAGGGTGGGACAAGGCCTCTGAAATTTGTTATGTTTTTGGCAGTGCCGGTTGCGTCTCGTATCGGCGTTGTCGCCGATCCTTTCGCTGCCGGCTATCTTGGCTGAGGAGGAGAAAGCCATGACGGCATTCCATGTTATGTCGGGTGCAAGCGATGTCTACACACGCCCGGTCGTCAACAAGATCAGCGTTTCGGATGTCTTTGATGCGCTACGGCGCGGCCTCGACGATTTTCGTGAAAAACCATCCCACTATGTATTTTTGTGCCTGATGTATCCGATTGCCGGCATTTTTCTCGCTGTCGCGACGTCAAGTGCTAACCTCCTGCCGATGATTTTTCCGCTGGTATCGGGCTTTGCACTGATCGGCCCTATCGCCGCGATCGGGCTCTATGAGATCAGTCGCAGGCGCGAAGCTGGCATGGATACCTCGTGGAGGCACGCGCTCGAGGTAACAGGATCGCCAGCGTTTCCATCGATCATTGCTGGCGGATTGTTGCTGTTTGGCTTCTTCGTCGTCTGGCTTGTCGCTGCGCAGACGCTCTATGCCAACGTGTTCGGCGACGTTTTCCCGCGATCGATCTCGCTCTTCCTCTCAGAGATCTTCGGCACGGCTGCAGGGCTGCAGTTGATCATTTGGGGACACGTGCTTGGTCTGGGCTTTGCTATTATCGTGTTGGCCACGACCGTCGTCACCTTCCCGTTGTTGCTGGATCGGGATGTCGGTCTCGTCTGCGCGATGGAGACATCGGTCAGAGCGACCGTCGCCAACCCGATCCCCGTCTTCTGCTGGGGGCTGATCATTGCCGTTTCTCTCATCGTCGGCACCATCCCGCTCTTTGTCGGTTTGGCGTTGGTGATGCCGATCCTCGGGCATGCCAGTTGGCACCTGTATAGGAAGCTTGTGGCACCGCCAGTGGTCTGACAGTCAGGGCGCCGGGAACTGCAACACCTCCCTGGGAGTTTCGCTGAGGCGAATACCGAGGGAGGTTATACATGGCAACGCCGCAGCATCTGTTTACCCGCTTTGCCAGCAGGACTTCTGAATGGGCAGGCAGGCCCGCCACGTTCGTGCTGGCGGTCGTACTCGTCGCGGTATGGGCAGGGACAGGCCCGGTCTTCGATTTCTCCGAGACTTGGCAACTGGTCATCAACACCGGAACGACCATCATTACCTTCCTGATGGTGTTCGTGCTTCAGAACGCGCAGACGCGGGATGCTCGGGCGGTGCAGGCCAAACTCAACGAAATCATACTCACCAGCCACGCGGAAAACCGCTTCATCGGCATCGAGCATCTTGACGACGAGGACCTCCAACATCTCGATCGCCTCGTTGCCAAGGCGGCGAAAGGCGTTCGCAATCAACGGTCGTCAAAAGCGTCCAACGGTCAAAATGGTGGAGGCGAGGCGAGCGCGTCGGCAAGGCTCAAGAAGACGAAGCGTAAAACGGCGCCCGTGAAGGCGCCGTCTCGGTAATCCAGCTTAGGCAGCGCCGAAGACGCGCCGGAAGATCGTATCAACGTGCTTGGTATGATAGCCAAGGTCGAATTTCTCGCGGATTTCCTCTTCGGAGAGCGCGGCACGGACCTCGGAGTCGGCAAGCAGCTCCTCCAGGAAATCCTTGCCCTGTTCCCACACCTTCATGGCGTTTCGCTGGACGAGCCGGTAGGCATCCTCGCGGGAAACGCCTGCCTGTGTCAGCGCCAGAAGCACGCGCTGCGAATGCACGAGGCCACGGAACTTGTCGAGGTTCTTCATCATGTTGTCGGGATAGACCACGAGCTTCTCGATGACGCTGGCCAAACGGTTGAGGGCAAAGTCGAGCGTGATCGTCGTGTCGGGCCCGATGCCGCGCTCGACGCTCGAATGGCTGATATCGCGCTCATGCCACAGGGCGACGTTCTCCATGGCGGGAACGACCGACATGCGCACCAGGCGCGCCAGACCGGTCAGGTTTTCAGTCAGGACCGGGTTACGCTTGTGCGGCATGGCCGAAGAGCCCTTCTGGCCGGGCGAGAAGTATTCCTCAGCTTCCAGGACTTCCGTGCGCTGCATATGGCGAATCTCGATCGCGACGTTTTCGATCGAAGAGGCAATGACGCCGAGGATGGCGAAGAACATCGCATGCCGGTCGCGCGGAATGACCTGCGTCGAAACCGGCTCCGGCACCAGGCCGAGCTTGGCGCAGACATGTTCCTCGACGCGCGGGTCGATATTGGCGAAAGTGCCGACAGCGCCGGAGACCGCACCGGTGGCGATTTCGGCACGCGCGGCCAGCAGGCGGGCGCGGTTGCGGCTCATCTCGGCGTAGAAGCGCGCGAGCGTCAGGCCCATCGTGGTCGGCTCGGCATGAATGCCGTGGCTGCGACCGATGCGGACGGTGTCCTTGTGTTCGAAGGCGCGTGCCTTGAGAGCGGCGAGCAGACGATCCATGTCGGCGAGCAGGATGTCGGCTGCGCGGACGAGTTGGATGTTGAATGTGGTGTCGAGAACGTCAGAAGACGTCATGCCCTGGTGGACGAAACGCGCATCGGGACCGACGATCTCTGAAAGGTGCGTGAGGAAGGCAATGACATCGTGCTTGGTGACGGCCTCGATTTCATCGATCCGCGCAACGTCGAACGTGGCGGCGCCGCCTCGTTCCCAGATCGTCTTCGCAGCCGATTTCGGGATGACACCCAGTTCGGCGAGCGCATCGCAGGCGTGAGCCTCGATCTCGAACCAGATGCGGAATTTGGTTTCGGGCGACCAGATGGCGACCATCTCTGGCCGGGAATAGCGCGGGATCATGGCTTCCTGCTTTCGTTCATAAGGAAATGCTGGCGCCCCTGTATCAAAGACAGGCGGCAATCTCAACGCATGCGTTTAGCAAGCGCAACACTAGTGCCGAAAAGGCAGAGAAGGCCGAGCGGAAGAAACAGGCGAATTCCAAGGACGGCGAACTGATAGACTGCACTGGCACCGGTGAAGACGAACTGAAACACCCACGTCAGGGATCCAAAAGAAGCGTGCCACGCCGAGTAGAAGACCCGGTAGTCCATGGCGAATAGAAAGGCGGTCATCAGGATCGTCCCGGCAGCAAGTGTCAGGAAGAAGGCTGCAAAACGCGTCTCCGGCGAGCGTCGGTGCGCAAGGAATCGACCCAATGGCAACATGAATGGCCAAGCCAGCAATCCGCCTGTGAAATAGAGTAGCGCGAGGTCGCGGAGATGTGCCGTCTCCATTCCGTTTCTGAAACAGAGCGCGGCCATCGCGGACGCGAGCATCTGCGTGCCCCAGAGCACTGCGCCTGCGAATAGATCGGGGAGAGGCGGGCGCGCCGCCTTGAGCCGCTCGGAGATCAAGGACGGCCTGCTTTCATCACGACTTGGACTGACCTTCGGCGGCACTGCGCAAGGCGCTGATGGCCGCCTTGTAGGCCTCGACCGAGCCGCCCTTGAAGATCGCCGAACCTGCGACGAGAACATTGGCGCCAGCTTTGCCGACGATCGGCGCCGTTTCGACTGTTACTCCACCATCGACTTCGAGATCGATCGGCCTATCACCGATGAGTGACCGCGCGGCGGCAATCTTGTCCGCCATCGCGGGAATGAATTTCTGTCCGCCAAATCCGGGGTTTACCGACATGATAAGGATGAGGTCGACGTCGTCGAGGACATTTTCTAGTGCCGAAAGCGGCGTGGCCGGATTGAGGGTGACGCCGGCCTTTTTGCCCAGGCTGCGCACAGTTTGAAGCGACCGGTGGAGATGCGGCCCGGCTTCTGCATGGACGGTAATGCGGTCGCAGCCCGCCTTGGCGAAGGCCTCCAGGTAAGGATCGGCAGGTGCAATCATCAGATGGCAATCAAAAACGGCGTCCGTATAGGAACGCAGCGATTTGATCACATCAGGGCCGAAGGAAATGTTTGGGACGAAGTGACCGTCCATGACGTCGAGGTGAATCCAATCGGCTCCAGCCGCGGTCACGTCACGGACTTCCTGGCCCAGTTTGGCAAAATCGGCGGCAAGGATGGATGGCGCGATGCGAATGGGCGTGGTCATTGACGTCTCTCCGTAAAACTCGTGCAGCGGCGGCAAAGCCTATTCGATCGGAGCGCTTGGCAGCACGAACGAACCGGCGTGCCATAGCAGCAGGCGGTAGGGGTTATCGGCCAATTCATGGCCGGCGTTGAAAGCAATCTTTCCGATAATCGTCTCGAAGGAGGTGCCACCGATATGCTGCGCGATCGGCCTATCATCAGCGCCGGCATCCTGGACAGCCTTCGTCGCGATTTCCACAGCTGCATAAGCAGGCAGTACATAGCCCTCCGGCTCGACGCCGCCGGCGCGTAACGCATCGACAACCGACTTCGCTTCCGGCCGCGCCGCATAGTCCGGCAGGGCAACGGCGTAAACGCCATCGGCAAGCGCGAGCGGTTGGTTGGCAGCCCGCATGGCGTCGCCACCGAGGATATCGAGTTGAATCTTTTCCGCCGCTGCGTCACGTGCGATCACTGCAACGTCGCTGCGATCCCCGCCGACAAATACCTTTGTCGCCCCGGCCTTCTTCAGGCGGCGTACAAGAGCAACCTGCTGCTCCTGGCCCGGTCGATAGGTGTCGGTGAATACCGGCTTGAGGCCTTTTTCCTCGAGCGCGTTTCGGATCGCTTCCGTAAGCTCCCGGCCATGGATAGTGCCGTCTTCGACCAGTGCGATCGGCGAGGCCGCCCACTCCCGTACGATCACCTCGATAATCTTCTCCGCTTCCGCGCCATCGGCCGGCGCGATTCGATAGAGCGGCCAGGCATTTTTTAGCGCGTCTTCCATGAGGATGCGTGAGCGCACCGAGATGGTAATCGCCGGGATATTGGCATCCTTCAGCTTTGGCAGTGCGCCCTCGAGCGTCTCGCTGCAGAGAAAGCCTACGGCTACCTGGACCTTGGCATTGATCAACGCGTCAGCGATCGCCGCGCCGCTGTTTTCCTCGCAAGTCTCCGCGACCGTGACGATCGTGTTGCCATCCTGCTGGATCCTGGCAGTGGCACCGGCAATGATCTGGGCTCCGATTGGCGCGAGGTTGCCAGTCTGTGGCGCAACAACGCCAATCGTGAGGCCGGAGGCATGGCAATCTCCGGCCGCAAGGAGCAGCATCGGCAGAAGTGCTAGGCCACGCAAAGTATTCATAAAAGCCGCAGGTCCGTGTCGTTTGTCCTGCTCTTTTATCCGTCCGGCATCGATCGTCAAAGAAAAACGCACGGTTGGGAAGCTTTTCGCCTGGCTTTTGTAGAAAAGGTAACCGATCACCTTCATATTATAGAAAACAGCAAAACCGGTAACGCCGGATGGAGAATGCCTTTGTTGAACAAGCAACCGATCGACCCGCGCCTCTACCGGGATGCGATGAGCCGCTTTGGCGGCCATGTGCAGCTCGTAACGACGGCGATCGGCGAGGAGCGCCGAGGCGTGACGATCACTGCCGCTTGCTCGGTATCCGATAGCCCTGCGACCGTACTGGTATGCCTGAACAACAGTAATCCGAAGAACGACATCTTCTTTCGGAGCGGCATCTTTGCATTGAATACCTTGGCCGCGCATCATCAAGCGCTTGCGGATGCTTTTTCGGGGCGTGCGCTGCTCACCAACGACGAACGCTTCGCGACGGGTGTGTTCGACAAGCTGGTAACGGGCGCGCCTATCCTTCGCGACGCGCTTGCCTCCTTCGATTGCCGCGTGAGCGAAATCAAGGAAATGTCGACGCACCACATCATTTTCGGCGAGGTCGTGGCAGTCAGGTACAACGAGGCGAAGCCTGCGCTTGTCTATATGAACCGGGATTACCACACGCTATAACTCCTGAAAAGGGAGGAGACATGCCGGATCAAACTCATCCGCCGCTGCCATCGTCGATCGATGAGACGATCGCGATGCTGGGCGATCAGGATTATCTCGCGGGGCGGGCGCTTGGAACAGTGCTTTTCCTGGCCCTGAAGATGAAGCGTCCTCTCTTTCTGGAAGGCGAGGCGGGTGTCGGCAAGACCGAGATCGCAAAGGTGCTCTCGAAAGCTCTCGGCCGGCCGCTGATCCGCCTGCAATGCTACGAAGGACTGGATATCGCTTCGGCTGTCTACGAATGGAACTATCCGGCACAGATGCTCGAAATCCGCCTGGCCGAAGCGTCGGGGCTGGCCGACAGGAACAGGATAGAGTCGGACATCTTCTCCGAACGATACCTCATCCGCCGGCCGGTGTTGCAGGCTCTGTCGAGCGCAGATGGGCGGGCGCCCGTCTTCCTCATCGACGAGCTCGACCGCACCGATGAAGCGTTCGAGGCCTTTCTGTTGGAGGTTCTCTCTGATTTTCAGGTGACGATCCCCGAGCTCGGCACTATCCGTGCAGCCGAGCCACCGATCGTCATTATAACCACGAACCGGACGCGTGAGGTTCACGACGCGCTGAAGCGGCGTTGCCTATACCATTGGGTCGATTATCCCGATGCCGCGCAGGAGCTGGAGATTATTCGCCGCAAGGTGCCGGGCTGTAATGCGGCTCTGTCCGCGCAGATCGTCGCCTATGTACAGAAGCTTCGGGCACTGGATCTTTTCAAGAACCCGGGCGTAGCCGAGACGATTGATTGGGCGACAGCGCTGACCGAACTCGATCGCCTGGCGCTCGATCCGGAAACGATTTCCGATACGATCGGAACACTGCTGAAATACCAGGACGACATCGCGCGTATCCAGGGTAGCGACGGTGCGAAAGTCCTGGAGGATATCAGGGGCGAGCTGCAGGCGGCAGGATAACGGATGGAACCTACAAGCCGACAGGATGGGATTGTCTTTCCGCCTCTTCCGGTCGGTGACGGTCGTTTTGCCGATAATATCGTTTTCTTTGCCAGGGTACTGCGGAAGGCCGGCATGAAGATCGGGCCGGCCGCGATCGTTGATGCGATCGAGGCGGTCGAGACGATCGGTATCGGGTCGCGTGAGGAATTTCACGCCGCGCTCTCATCCGTCTTCGTCAAACGGCACGAAGACAAGCCGGTCTTCGACGAGGCGTTTCGCCTTTTTTGGCGCTCGCGGGACCTTGTCGAGAAGATGATCGCAATGCTGTCGCCAAGGGCGTCGGAAACCCTCCAGAAGGAGAAGGCAAAGCCCGGCGAAAGCCGCGCCGCGGACGCCTTGCTCGGCGACCGAAGGGACAACAAGCCGCCGCGCGACGAGCCTGATATCGAGATCGATGCGCGCTTTACGATGTCGGGCAACGAAGTCTTCCGGCGGATGGACTTCGCCCAAATGTCTGCGTTGGAGATTGCCGCGGCCAAGAAGGCACTTGCGAAACTGCAGCTGCCTCTGGACAAGGTGCGGACCCGGCGCTTCCGCCCATCGCATGCTCACGCGCATGTGGATGCGCGCGCGACGATGCGGGCTGCATTGCGCAGCGGGGCCGGCCTCATTCTTCCGCGATACCGCGAGATCCGCGAGGTTCAGCCACCCTTGGTCGTTCTCGCCGATATCTCCGGCTCGATGAGCCAGTACACGCGCATCTTTCTGCACTTTCTCCATGTGCTAACGGAGAAGCGCCGGAGGGTTCATACCTTCCTGTTCGGAACGCGCCTCACGAATGTCACTCGCCAGATGCGGCACAAGGATCCCGACGAAGCGATGGATGAATGCGCGGCAGCGGTAAGGGATTGGTCCGGTGGGACGCGGATCGGTGAGACGCTGAGGGAGTTCAATCGCCTGTGGGCTCGCCGTGTGCTGGGGCAGGGCGCGGTCGTGCTGTTGATCACCGACGGGCTGGAGCGCGAGGGAACGGATCTGCTCGCGGCAGAAATGGACAGGTTGCATCGCTCGTGTCGGCGACTGATCTGGCTCAATCCGCTGCTGCGCTTCGACGGCTTCGAGCCGCGCGCGCGTGGCGTGCGCGCAATGCTGCCGTATGTTGACGAATTCCGACCGGTACACAATCTATCATCCTTGAGCGACCTCGCGGAAGCACTCGGCGCAACGCGATCGACGGAATGTGACCCGCGCCGGTACCTTGAAAGATTGAAAGGCATCGCATGACAGGTACATCTTTTGACCTTGATCCGTTAATGACGGCGGAAGCCTGGAGAAAAAGCGGGCGAGACGTGGCGATTGCCACGGTCATCGAGACGTGGGGATCGGCGCCACGACCGGCCGGAAGCCATCTCGTGATCGACCGAGACGGCAATTTCGAAGGCTCCGTATCGGGGGGCTGCGTCGAGGGCGCCGTTATCGCCGAGGCGCTTGATGTGATCGCCGACGGTAAGGGGAAGATGCTCGAGTTTGGTGTTGCGGATGAAACGGCGTGGCGCGTCGGCCTTTCTTGCGGCGGCCGGATTCGTGTCTATGTCGAAAGGCTCAGTTGATGGATGCGGCAAATCTTGCGCGGCTGAATGACGCGCGCCGGGCGCGCCGCGCCGCCATGCTGCTGACTGATCTCGAAAAGGGAGGAGATGCCGTTGTCCTTGAGGGGGAGCCAGTGGAACCCTCCTTGCGAGCGGATATCGAGGCTGCCTTTCGCTCAGGGAAATCGACGGCAATCGAGGTCGATGGGCATCGATACTTTCTTAACGTGCATCTGCCGCCGGCCCATATCGTGATTATCGGCGCCGTTCACATCAGTCAGGTCCTGGCGCAGATGGCATCGCTTGCTGGCTTCGATGTGCGAATCATCGATCCGCGCACGGCTTTCGCCACGCCGGAACGGTTCCTCGGGACCGATCTGACGGCGGATTGGCCGGTGGATGTCCTCAAGGATCGTCCGCTGGACGCCTATACGGCGCTCGTCGCCGTGACGCATGACCCGAAGATCGACGACTATCCCATTACCGAGGCGTTGCGGACCGGCTGTTTCTATGTCGGAGCGCTCGGCAGCCGGAAGACGCATGCGACTCGGCTAGAACGGTTGCGCGCAGACGGTGCGGACGAGGCCGCGCTTGCCAAAATCAGCGCGCCGATCGGGCTTAATATCGGTGCGTCGAGCCCAGCCGAAATCGCGGTCGCCATTCTCGCGGAGATCGTCCAAACGCTGCGGACGCGGACCTTATCTCCGGTTGGTGACAGCAAATGAAGTTCGGATCATTCTCCATCGAGGCAGCCGAGGGCGTGGTCCTCGCCCATGCCGTGAAGCTTGCCGGCGGCAGCCTGTCCAAAGGACACAGGATCGGTGCCGGCGACATCGAAAGGCTGCGCGGTGAGGCTATAGGGCAGGTCATTGCTGCACTAATGGAGGAGGGCGACGTCGGGGAGGACGAGGCGGCGAGACGACTTGCGCAGGCAATCGCGCCCGACCATTTGCGCCTCTCTGAGGCTTCCACGGGACGCGTGAACGTCTATTCGACTGTTGACGGCCTGTTCGTCGCAAGCCGCAGCGCCGTCGACCGGCTGAACAGCATCGACCCTGCTATCACGCTTGCCTGTCTCAACGATCATGTGCCCGTTCGCAATGGCGACATGGTTGCGACATTCAAGATCATCCCGCTCGCCGTGTCCGGCGCCAAACTCGACCTTGCATGCGAGGTGCTGCGGTCGACATCCGCCTTCGAGGTGAAGCCCTTTGCCGGCCGCTCGGTCTCGTTGATCGCGACGGAACTGCCGTCGCTGAAGCCATCGGTCATGGACAAGACGGCACGCGTGCTTTCCCGGCGGCTCGTCGCATCAGGCAGTCATCTCGTGAGGGAGACGCGGGTTGCTCATCACGTCGAACCGGTAGCGCAGGCGCTTCTCGACGCATTGCGGCTACCCGACAGCGCCCCGAAGCTGGTCATCCTTTTCGGCGCGTCCGCCGTGATCGACGCGGAGGATGTGATTCCCGAAGCCATAAGAAGGGCCGGCGGCGAAGTCGTGCAGGTCGGCATGCCTGTCGATCCAGGGAACCTGCTTGTCCTCGGTCGGATCGGTGATATTCCCGTCATCGGCGCACCGGGATGTGCACGCAGCCCGAAGGAGAATGGCTTCGATTGGGTACTCGACCGCATTCTGGCTGGCGAACAGCCGAGCGCAGTCGACATCAGCTGCATGGGTGTGGGAGGTCTTCTGATGGAAATCCAGGCGCGGCCCAGCCTACGCGAAGCCGAGGCGCGCACTAGCCCCGCCGGCAAGCTTGTTACAGTCATTCTTGCCGCAGGCCAGGCCAGACGGATGGGAGAGGGCGGCCCGCACAAGCTGCTGGCGGAGTTTGGCGGTGTGCCGCTTATCCGGCGATCGGTGATGACCGCCATCGGCAGCCGCTCGGCGTCGGTAATCGTCGTGACGGGACATCGTAAAAGCGAGATTGAATCAGCACTGTCCGGACTTGACGTGACAATTGCTCACAATCCGGATTACGCGTCGGGCATGGCTTCGTCGCTCGCAACGGGATTCTCGGTCGAGCACGCCCGTGACGCGGATGGAATTCTCGTTATGCTTGCCGATATGCCGGGTGTGTCCAGTGATGATCTCGATAAGCTAATGGCAGCTTTCCGGCAATCTGGCGGCCAGTCGATCACCCGCGCGGTGTCGCGCGGCAAGCGTGGCAATCCCGTGATATTGCCTAAATCTCTATTTGATGCAGTGCTGCGGCTGGAGGGTGATGTCGGGGCGCGGTACATCATCGAAACATCGGGCGTGCCTGTCGTGGACATCGATATTGGCGATGCGGCGCATCTGGATGTGGATACGCCGGAAGCGGTCATTGGCGCAGGAGGGGTTTTAAAGGGCTAAGGGATGGACACGGCGGCAATTGAAGAAATGTTTCAGGGGCTTGGACCCGTCACCATCAGGCGCATGTTCGGCGGCAAGGGCATCTACCATATGGGGCGGATTGTTGCTGTCGAAGTGCGCGGCGAGATGCTGTTGAAGGCCGACGAGCAAAGCGCATCGGAATTCGAGGCGGCGGGAGCGTCGCAATGGGCCTATGAAGGCAAGAAGGGAAGCCCGGTGAAGATGCCGTATTGGTCCATCCCCGACGATGCCTATGACGACCCCGATGTCATGGCGCGATGGGTTCGGCTTGCCTACGAAGCGGCTGTCCGAGCGGAATGAACCTTAGAGGAGTTCGCCCGACTTGAGCTTTTCGATTGCGGCCGCAGCAAATGCGGAAAGCGGCTGCGGGAGATCGGCGCGGCTGAACCAACCGAAGTCCGACAGCTTATCCGGCTCCGTGAGCTGCGGTTCTCCATCGAACTCGGACGCTACATAGAGCAGGGAAATCCAGTGCTGGGCATCCGCGTCGCTGATCAGTTCCGTGGCGCCGAGAAGGTTGACGCGGCCGATCGATAGGCCGGTTTCTTCTTCCGCCTCGCGTCGAGCCGCCTGCTCGGACGGCTCCATATGATCGACCTTGCCGCCCACAATGCTCCAGTGGCCGGCTTCAGGAGCGCGCATGCGCCTGTAAAGCAGGATCTTGCAGTCGCGCAAAACCACCAGGCCAACGCCAAGGCCCGGGAAATCGATGCCAGGCGTGCCCATATTCGTCAGATCTTGGCGTTGGCCGTGATTAGCATGAAGGCGGGAATTTCATCACCGAAGCCAACCGGCGTCGGACCGTCGTCGTGGTCGCGATAGCGGCGGCGGTCGCGATTGTCGTCGTTTGCCGGGTAAGGACGAGCGGCGCGCGAGCTCTGCTGCGGCTTGTTTTGTTCTGCTTTGGGCTCTTGCTTCACGCTTTCGACCTTTGCTGGTGCTGCTGTTTCCATCGTCTCGACGTCATTATCTGCGACGGCGATTTCAGATTTATGACCTCGACGGCTCTTGCCGCGGCCGGTGTCCTTGTCACGGCCCTTGCGACGCGAGCGATCGTCGTCGCGGCTGGGTTCGGGCGGAGGCAAGGCGGAGAGGTCGCCGTTCAACCACTCGACCTTCTCGCCGATCAACTTTTCGATCGCGTCGGCATGTTTCTGGTCGTGGCGGGTGACGATGGTGAATGCAGCGCCGGAACGGCCTGCGCGGCCGGTACGGCCGATACGATGCACATAATCCTCGGAATGGATCGGAACATCGAAGTTGAAGACATGGCTGACGTCGGGAATATCGAGACCGCGAGCGGCGACATCGGAAGCCACGAGAAGCTGGAGATTACCGTCCTTGAAGTTCTGCAGCATGGCCATGCGCGAACGCTGATCCATGTCGCCGTGCAAAGCGCCGGCGGAAAAGCCGTGGCGGTCGAGCGAACGGAAGAGATCGGACACGTCCTTCTTGCGGTTGCAGAAGATGATTGCGTTCTTCAGATCGGTTTGAGCCTTGATAAGATCGCGCAGAACAGCACGCTTCTCATAATCCTTGCCATGCGAGGCAACGAAGCGCTGCGTTACCGTCTTTGCGGTGGATGCCGGCTTGGCAACTTCGATCCGCTCCGGATTCTGCAGGAAGCGATCCGCAAGCTTCTGGATCTCGGGCGGCATGGTTGCCGAGAAGAAAAGCGTCTGACGGGTGAACGGGATAAGCTTTGCGATGCGCTCGATATCCGGGATGAAGCCCATGTCGAGCATGCGGTCGGCTTCGTCGATGACGAAGATTTCGACAGCACTCATCAGGAGCTTGCCGCGTTCGAAATGGTCGAGCAGGCGGCCCGGCGTGCAGATCAGAACATCCGCGCCACGCTCGAGCTTGCGATCCTGATCTTCAAACGAAACGCCGCCGATCAGCAACGCGACATTCAAGCGGTGGTTCTTGCCGTACTTTTCGAAGTTCTCCGCAACCTGGGCGGCTAGTTCGCGGGTCGGCTCGAGGATCAGAGTCCGGGGCATGCGGGCACGGGCACGGCCCTTTTCCAGCAGCGACAGCATCGGCAGAACGAAAGACGCAGTCTTGCCCGTTCCCGTCTGCGCAATCCCGCAAATATCGCGGCGCTCAAGCGCAAAGGGGATGGCACCAGCCTGAATTGGGGTTGGCGTCGTGTAACCCGCGTCGGTCACGGCGGAAAGCACTTTTTGGCTCAAGCCAAGATCAGCAAATGTCGTCAAAGGGAAAACTGTTTCCGTTCCGGTTCGGCCGTACTCTGGTTGAGTCGGCGTGATTGCGTGGCGCAATGCAGCGCGACATAAGCCGAAACTGTCCTTAAGTCAAGGAATACAGGCCTTGCAGCCAGTGCAGAGGTAAAGACGTGGTTAGCGCGCGTAGTTACTGTATGTAACTCGCAAGCTTCAAGCCCGCATTCATGAAGTAAATGGGATCAATGGCACGACCATCCTGACGGACTTCATAGTGTAAATGCGTACCGGTGGACCGGCCGGTGCTGCCGGCAAGGCCAATCACGTCCGTGCGGTCGACTTTGTCGCCAATTTTCACGAGAATTTCCGACATGTGGCCGTAACGCGTGGAAATGCCCTTGCCGTGATCCACCTCGACCATGTTGCCGTAGCCGCCAGTCCAGCCGGCCGCTATGACCTTGCCGGGTGCCGTCGGGCGAACCTTTTCGCCAGGCGCAAAACGGAAATCGATGCCCGAGTGGAGTGCGAGGCGGCCGAGGAACGGATCACGCCGGTTCCCAAACGAGCTGGTGATCTCCTTGCCGGCGGCCGGATTCTGGAATGGCAGCGATTCGGCCATGCTCCGTACAGTCTCCAGGCGGGTGAGGGCATCGTCCAACTGCGCAAGCGACGTATCGAAATCATCGTTGCTCTCAGGCTCTACGTAAGGGCCGCCGACTGCGGTGTCATCCTGCTTCAAGCGCTCGGCCGGGACCGAAATCCTGAACCGCGTCAAGACCTTCGATATGGCATTGGCGGCGCCGCCGGCATCGCTCGTCAGTTGCGCGATGCGGGTGCGTTGCTTCTGCTCAATATCCTTCAGAGACAGCGTTACCTTGGAAAAAACCCGGTCAGCTCGGTCGCCGACGGTTTCCTTTGCCGGCACATCAGCCAGCGTCGCGTTATCAGGCGTCGCCTCAGCAGGTTCTACAGCGCCGGCAAGCTGATTCTCGATAGCCTGAACTGCGCCGGAGAGCGAGGCATGCTTCTCGTTTGCGTCGGGCGCGTAGGACTGGAGTGGTGTGGCCGCCTTGTTTCCGAGCCCGGAACTTTCGGCCCGGTCAAGAAGGGAGCCCAACTTGCCGTGGCGTGAGGTGAGCGCCAGTTGTTGCTCCATCAATTTGTCGACCTTGTCTTCGACGACCTGCTGATCGAGCAACTGGCGGGAGGTAACGCGATCGACCTGAGCTCGCAGAGCGGCGATCCGGTCCTCATAGTCGTGCTGCATGCGCGCCTGTCTGGCCATTGCCGCGCCGATCAGGTCGTCACGCAGCACGAGATAGGATGTGGCCAACAGATAGCCGATCGCAAAGACCCCGACAAAACATAAGACAAGCGCCGCCATCCACGGCTTGACGGTGAGGTGACGGACCCGGTCACCGCTCGCCAGGATCAGGATATGCTCTTGTTTTCGCTGACCGAATACGCGGCTATGCTGTGCATGCGTCACGGAGAATCTCCCGATCGAAGGCTGATGCCTCAATTGCCGCAATTACGCACGATTATGGTTAATATTTACTTAGGTCAGTATGGCTGTCGTGATCGGATCAGGCGTTGCTCGTCGATGTCAGCGATCGGTAGAAGGATGGCGTCAGTCCTGCTTCGGCCCGGGCGATGTCGTTGAAGGGAGGCTTCAACGGTCCGCGGAAATTGGCGCGTACCAACTCGTGGAATGTCCGTGCCGGATCCCGCTTTTCTCTGACGCAAAGGAAGCGGAACCATTTGGCGCCTATCGCAACGTGACCTTTCTCGTCGTTGTAGATGACATGGAGCACGGCAGCGCTCTCCAAATCCCCGGTTTCGCGCATCTTGGCCTGCAGCGACGGTGTGACGTCCAACCCGCGAGCCTCGAGAATAAGCGGGACAACGGCGAGGCGCGCCGTCAGGTCATTCCTCGTCGCGTGCGCGGCCTGCCAAAGGCCGTCATGGGCGGGGAGGTCACCGTAGTCGGCGTCGAGGTCATTCAGGCGGGCGCGCACCATGCGGAAATGTTTCGCTTCTTCGAAGGCAACCTGCATCCACCCGTCGAAGAAGGAGTTCGGGACGGGTTCGGTCGCGAATCGCGCAACGATATCAAGCGCCAGATCGACGGCGTTGAGTTCGATGTGGGCGATGGCATGCAGCAGCGCGATGCGCCCCTTGACGGTATGCAAGGACCGCCTCTCCACCTGCGTCGGCGGTATCAACTCCGGCTTATCAGGACGGCCCGGCCTCTCAGGCAGCGGCGCGTCAAGTGGCGAACGCAGGGACAGTGTGCGAGCAAACCAACGCGTCGCAGTTTCCTGGGCGAGCGTCGTCTTCTTATCGAGATCAGTTGCTCGGATAGCGTCGATCGCTCCGCCGCGCAGGGACGTGATGCTGGAGCGAGAGGTCATCGCGACAGGTTCTGCACGGCGGCAAGAACGATTTCTGCGTGGCCGGGCACCTTCACCTTCTGCCAGATCGTTCCGATGGTCCCATCCTCACGTATGAGGAAGGTTGTGCGCTCCACGCCCATGAAATTGCGTCCATACATGCTCTTTTGTTTCCACACGCCGTAGGCCGCCAGCGTCGTCTTCTCTTCATCGGACGCCAGGACAACCGAAAGACTATGTTTCTTGATGAAGCGATCATGGCATTTTGCGGAATCGGGAGACATGCCGATGACGGCAGCACCGGCCTTTTCGAACTGGTCTGCAAGCGCCGTGAAAGCCAACGATTCGGCCGTGCATCCTGTCGTGTCGTCCTTGGGATAGAAGAACAACACCAGCGGCTTACCACGGAAATCGGCAAGCGCGACGCGGCCTCCGCCATCGCGCGGGAGATTGAAGTCAGGCGCCGTCGTGCCGATGCTGACATCCGTCATGGAGAGACCTTTCTTTTGCCGAGTTTATGGATAACAGGTGATTTGCCAGATATATATTGGACGGGCAGTCGTCCAGCCAGTCTGGTCCAAACCGCAAATTAGGGAGTTAGGCGAGACGCATGTCGGCGATCCGCGGCGAGAAAATTACATTCCGCAAGAAAGACATCGTCGCACTGCATGAGCTCCCTTCGGCGCAGGCCGAAGATCCCATGATCGTCAGTTGCCCGCCGTCGCGTTCGCGCATGCGCAAGACCGCCGGCGCCACGGGTGGCTGCATCGCCGTTATTTTCTTCGTGCTCGCTGCAATTGTCTTCACGGTAGAAAGCGGCATATTCGACGGGCCGCTGACGCGGCAGGCGCAGGCTGCACTCAATTCGGCCATCGGGCCTCGCTATAGGGCGGAGGTCGGCTCCACTGCTATCCGCTTTACCTCGAACCTGCGCCTTGCGCTAGAAGCGCGCAACGTCAACATGATTGACGAGAAGAGCGGCCAGCACCTGTCGACCACACATGCGATGCGTATGGCGCTCGACCCGCTACAACTCTTTCGCGGTCGGATTGCGATTGCGCAGATCGAGGCGGAAGATATAGCACTCGACACAGCGCTGCTGCCGTCTGGAAAGCCGCTCAAGCTCGATGACGTTCGCATCGACGAGATTCCGGCGGCGATGGAAGCTGCGTTCGCTCAACTCGACATGATCGACAGTTTCGTCGAGCGGGGTGGGACGCGCTCAGTGAAACTCTCGGGCATAGATATCAAGCTGGCCGATACGGCGAATGGTCCACTCTCGATCGTCATCAATAGCCTGGACTTCACAAGGACACGCCAAGGCGCGCTGGCGCTGGATGGTGAGGTCGCGATCAACGGCAAGGCAGCGACGCTCAGCGTCATCACCGAAAGAACCGGCGAACGTACCTCGAAGTTGACGGGACAACTGGCGGGCGTCGACCTGGGACCGTTCACACTCAAGCGGAATGTCCAGGGTCAAATCCGGCAGGGCATCGACGGCTCTGGTGATGTGACGATCTCGGCAGTTCGCACCGGCGATCAAGCCGAGCCGGCGCTCGGCGCCTCAGTCGACCTGGAGCCTGGGCAGTTCTATATGGATGGCGACCAGCAGGAGTTGAGCGGAGGGCGCATCAACCTCGCCTACGACTTTGACAAGCAGAAGCTTGAGATCGCGAAATCGCGTGTTCAGTTCGGCGCGACATCCGTACCGCTTACCGGCGCTCTTATCGATCTGGACAAGATCGATGCCGCTGCAGGAAAGGGCTTCGGGATAGATCTGCTGGTCAGTGGCGGCACCGCGGCCCCCACCGCGTCAGGCGAGCAACCGCTCGCCTTCGATATCCAGGCGACCGGTCGCTACCTCGTTACAGACCGCGAACTCGAATTCCCGAACATGCGGGTTTCGAGTCCTGCTGGCGGTCTTTTTGGCTCGCTGCATGTTCGTCTGGGCGACGTGTCGCCGGAGATCAGCTTTGCCGGGCAGTCACAGCAGTTGCAGACAACGGCCGTCAAGCAATTGTGGCCATTCTGGATGGCGTCGAAGGGCCGCGAATGGGTTCAGCGCAACCTCTTCGGGGGCACCGTCACCGACGCATCGATCTCCGTCTTCATTCCGTTCGGACGCCTTGACGAGGCGGTCGGCAAAGGGCTGAAACTCGACAAGAACCAGATCCGGATTGCTTTCGACATCGCAGATACCCGAATGAACGTGGCCGGCGACATCCCGCCAATCCGCGATATGAATGCCCACTTTGATCTGAGCGGTCCGCGGGCGACAATCTCGATCAAGAGCGGGACGGCATTCTTTCCGTCCGGACGATCGGTGAACGTCGGCGAGGGCACGTTTGTCCTGCCATCGACCTACGACAAGCCGCTCATGGCCGAACTCAATCTTCCCATTTCCGGCGCGGCTGACGCGGTCGGCGAATTGCTCACCTATAAGCCGATCCAGGTGTTACAGCGCGCGGGCTTCGTGCCCGAGGACCTGAGGGGCAAGGTGTCGGCGAAAGTGCAGGCTCGCATCGGGCTGATCTCGTCGCAGAATCCTCCTCCTGCTGAATGGAAAGCGGTCCTGCAGCTACAGGATCTCGATGTCGCCAAACCGTTTTCGGGCCGCAAGATCACTGGTCTCGACGGCGTGTTGAACGCGGATCCAAAGCAGGTCAGCCTCGACGGAAAAGGGCTGATCGATGGCATTCCCGCCGGGATCAAGCTTGTCGAGCCGACGGACAAGTCGTCCAATGTCCAGCCGCAGCAGACCATTACTGCCACCTTGAACAATGATCAGCGGGAAAAGGTGCTGCCCGGTCTCAACGACATCGTCGATGGTAGCGTCGACGTGGAACTCAATCGCATCGATCAGGACCGACAGGCGGTCACTGTCGACCTTGGAAGGGCGCGGCTGTCTCTCCCATGGATCGGCTGGTCCAAGGGCGGGGGGATCGGCGCGACGGCCACATTCGAGGCCTCCGGCCCTGCAGACAACACCGAGTTGAAGAACTTCGTCCTCAAGGGGGACGGATTCGGGGCAAATGGCTCGCTTGTTATCGGCAAGGGCAATCTCGTGAAGGCGGATTTCGACAGTGTCAAACTGTCGTCGCTGGACGACTTCTCCGTTTCTGTGAAGCGCGGCAAGGGAGGGTTTGATGTCTCCGTGTCAGGCGAGAGTGCAGATGCACGTCCGATCATCGCGAGATTGAAGTCCAGCAGCGGCGGTGACTCCGACCACAGCGGCAGCATATCCGTTCGAGCCAAGCTCGGCCGCGTCGTCGGTTTCAACGACGAGAAGTTGCGCAATGCCGAGATGACCTATGTGTCGTCAGGCGGGAGGCTGCAGACACTGAATTTCACCGGCGTCACCGACAGCGGCGAGGCGTTCGTAGCCCAGACGAAGGGAAATGGCGTTATCAATGTCACGAGCGGCGATGCCGGCTCTGTTTCGCGCTTCGCCGACCTCTATCAGCACATGATGGGCGGCTTGCTCAATATGCAGATCCGCCTAGGGGCTGGCGACAATTGGGATGGCTCCATCGACATCAGGCGCTTCTCGCTTGTCAACGAACAGCGCTTGCACTCGATCGTTTCGACGCCGGTCGGCGAGGAGCAACGAAGCCTGAATTCAGCGGTAAAACGGAACATCGATACATCGGCGCAGCGTTTCCAGCGCGGCTTTGCGCGCATTGTTTCTCAGAACGGCGTCGTCAGTATCGAGAACGGCGTGGTGCGTGGTGACCAGGTCGGCGCGGTGTTTCAGGGAATGGTTCGTGACCAGCGCGGGAGGATGGACATGACGGGTACCTTCATGCCTGCATATGGCCTCAACCGGCTGTTTGCCGAATTGCCGTTGATCGGCATCATCCTTGGGAACGGCACGGATCGCGGCCTGATCGGCATTACCTTCAAGCTCACAGGAAAGTTGGAATCGCCGGATCTGATCGTCAATCCGTTGTCGATCATCGCGCCGGGCGTTTTCCGCAACATCTTCGAATTCCAGTAGGCACAAAAAAGCCGGCGCCAGGCCGGCTTTCTGTTTGAGACGTTGACCGCGCCTAGGCAGCGCGGCGGATCAGGATGTGCTTCTTCTTGCCGAGCGATAGCTTGATCACGCCATCAGCGGTGATCTCTTCGCTGCCGATGATCTTGCGCTCGTCGCTGACGGCCTGGTCGTTGATGCGCACCGCACCGCCCTGAACGTGGCGGCGGGCCTCGCCGTTCGAGGCTGCAAGGCCGGCGCGGACGATCAGCGACAGAAGGCCGATGCCACCGTCGAGTTCGGCAGCCGGGACGTCGACAGCCGGAAGGTTCTCGGCAAGGCCGCCTTCCTCGAATGTCTTGCGGGCGGTTTCGGCAGCCTGCTCGGCGGCAACACGACCATGCAGGATCGCGGTGACCTCAGTCGCCAGGATCTTCTTGACCTCGTTGATCTCGGAACCGGCAAGCGCTGAGAGGCGTGCGATTTCGTCCATCGGCAGCGTTGTGTAGAGCTTCAGGAAGCGCGAGACGTCATCGTCCTCTGTGTTGCGCCAGTACTGCCAGAAGTCATAGGCCGACAGCATGTCCGCGTTGAGCCAGACAGCGCCGGTCGCAGACTTGCCCATCTTGGCGCCGGAAGCGGTCGTCAGCAGCGGCGAGGTGAGGGCGTAGAGCTGCTGCGTCCCCATGCGGTGACCGAGGTCGATGCCGTTGACGATGTTGCCCCACTGATCCGACCCCCCCATCTGCAGACGGCAGTCGTAGCGCTTGGCCAATTCGACGAAGTCGTAGGCCTGCAGGATCATGTAGTTGAATTCGAGGAACGACAGCGACTGTTCGCGGTCAAGGCGCGTCTTGACGCTGTCGAAAGCCAGCATGCGATTGACCGAGAAGTGCCGGCCGACATCGCGTAGGAATTCGAGGTAGTTGAGCGATCTCAGCCACTCTGCGTTGTTGATCATCAACGCATCCTTCGGGCCTTCGCCGTAGGAGAGGTAGTTCGAGAAAACGCGCTTAATCGAAGCGATGTTGCTCTCGATCGTATCGACGGTCATCAGCTGCCGCGCTTCCTCCTTAAAGGAGGGATCACCGACCATGCCGGTGCCGCCGCCCATCAGCGAAATGGCGCGATGGCCGGTCGCCTGCATCCAGTGCAGCATCATGATCTGGATCAGCGAGCCGGCATGCAGGCTGGGAGCGGTGGGGTCAAAGCCGATATAGGCCGTTACCGGTTCCTTGGCGAAGAGTTCGTCGAGGCCCGTTTCATCGGAAATCTGATGAATGAAGCCGCGCTCTTTCAGCGTACGTAGGAAATCGGATTTGAACTCGGACATGACCTTTTGCTCTCGGGTGCGGATTTTCGGATTGGCTATTGTTGAAGTGACGCGGCGCGTTTAACACTGTTTTGCCGAACAGTCACCATTTGGCGAGAATCTTCCAGCGAGGGGTCATGGAGAAGATCAGGACCGCGATCGGCTTGATGAGCGGAACATCAATGGACGGCATCGATGTGGCGCTGCTGCGGACCGACGGCCGAGCCTTCGTCGAGCGCGGGCCGTTCCTCGGTGTTCCGTATGAGCCAGCCTTCCGCGACCGATTGAAGCTGGCGCTGGAGCAGGCGAAGTCTATTGCGCAACGTGAGCAGCGGCCGGGCGATCTGGCGTCTGTCGAGCGTGAACTGACGTTACGTCATGTAATTGCCGTGAGGGAATTTCTGGCTACGAATGCGCTCGATGCCTCGTCGATCGACGTCATCGGCTTTCACGGCCAAACAGTGTTACATCGCCCGGACGAAGCGCTGACGGTCCAGATCGGGGATGGGGCGCTTTTGGCACGGGAAACCGGCATTCCTGTTGTCTACGATCTTCGTGCCAACGACATGATGCATGGCGGCCAGGGCGCGCCATTGGTTCCGGTCTATCATGCGGCGCTCGCCGCCAACGTCCCTCATGCCACATTGCCGGTCTGCTTCGTCAATATCGGCGGGATCTCAAACCTGACTTATATTGGCGCGGAGGGCGTCATAGTCGGTTTTGACAGTGGCCCGGGCAATACGCTGATCGACCAGTGGGTCGAAACCCATGCGGGCGTGCCGTTCGATCAGGGCGGCATGATAGCCTCCGAGGGACGGATCGTGGGGGAACTGGCCGATCGCTATTTGAATAGCCCGTTCTTCACCGCAGAGAAGCGGCGCTCGCTCGACCGCAACGACTTTCCGCCGCCGTCGGGTGCAGATGCGGAGCTTGTAGACGGCGCCCGCACACTTGCCTATGTCGCGGCCGCCTCGATCATCAAGTCCGCCGGTCACTTGCCGGTCACGCCGACCCTCTATGTCATCAGCGGTGGTGGTCGGCTCAATCGCGTGCTGATGCAAGATTTGAAAGATATCGCCCATCGCAAGGGCGCCGAGGTGATAACGGCGGAGCAGGCGGGGTTCAATGGCGATTCCATGGAGGCTGAAGCCTGGGGCTATCTCGCGGTAAGGTCGTTGGACCGCTTACCATTGACATTTCCCGGCACGACCGGCGTGCGTGCGCCGGTCAGCGGCGGCGTCGTGGTGAAGCCGTGATGCAACGGGCGATTCTGGAGACGCCGCGCCTAGTCGCGGTCATGTGGGGACCTGACGACGCGGGCCTGATCCATGAGCTTCACTCCACGATTGAGACGACACGGTATCTTTCGGGCACTGCGCCGTGGTCGCGTGAGAAGGCCGAGGAACGGCTGCGCAATTGGTTCGGCGAGCAGGAGCGGGATGGAGCCACCAAGTACAAGATCCTCAGTCGTGACGACGGCCGCTTCATTGGCCGCGCGGGCTTTTCCCTGCTTGGCGGTGAGCGGCAGGATTTCGAACTCGGCTATTCGCTTCGGTTCCAGGAATGGGGCAAGGGTTATGCGACGGAGATTGCCGGCGAGTTGGCGGAATGGTTCTTCGAACGGAACTTCGCGCAGCAGTTCATCGCATTCACGCATCCGGACAATGCCGCATCTCAGCATGTCCTAACGAAAATCGGCATGCGAAGCCGCATGCCGATGATCATTGACGGATTGACCTGTCCGACGTTCGAACTGACCGCCGGGATGCGGACCGCTTAGCGGATCCGCTTGGCAGCCGGTTCCGGCACGAGTTCGCCGTTCAGGCGGCGATCGAGGTAATCCTCGCATTCGCTCATCAGCGTCTCGACCTGGCCGTTGAAGAAGTGGTTGGCGCCAGGCACCGTGCGGTGCGTGATCAGGATACCCTTCTGCGTCTTCAGCTTCTCAACGAGGCCGTTTACGTCCTTCTCGGGCGCAACCTTATCGGCTTCGCCGTTGATGATGAGGCCGGAAGACGGGCAGGGCGCGAGGAACGAGAAATCATACGTGTTCGGTTGCGGCGCGATCGACATGAAACCTTCGATTTCGGGGCGGCGCATTAGAAGCTGCATGCCGATCCAGGAGCCGAAGGAATAACCGGCGACCCAGCAGGTCTTCGAATCAGGATGCAAGCTCTGTACCCAGTCGAGCGCGGACGCGGCGTCCGAAAGCTCGCCAGCGCCGTGGTCGAATTCACCCTGGCTGCGACCGATTCCCCGGAAATTGAAACGCAACGTCGTGAACCCGCGCTTCTGGAACATGTAGAAGAGCTGGTAGACGATCTGGTTGTTCATCGTGCCGCCGAACTGGGGGTGCGGGTGCAGAATGAGGGCAATCGGTGCGCTTTTTTCCTTGGAGGGCTGGTAGCGGCCTTCAAGACGGCCGGCAGGGCCGTTGAAAATGACTTCGGGCATCGGTACTCCGGCTTTTATTTTTCGCGTTCGGCCCTGCGTAAGACTTGACGAATGTTGTCAGCTTTTTTAAAACGCAGTTTAGAACAATTCGAAACTTGCATGACGATCCACGCATTGTGGGATGTGTCATAAGGCAAGCCCGGCCGAAATTTCAAGGAAAATGAGCCGAGCCGCCTCGCAAGGATTTAGCGCAGGACAAAAGATCATGGCGCCGCCACGCCTTTATCTCGATTGGAACGCGACTTCGCCGCTGCATCCGAATGCGCGCGACGCGGTCCTGCGCGCGTTGGACCTGTTCGGCAATCCAAACTCGGTCCACGGCGAAGGCCGAGCCGTTCGTGCTGCGATCGAGCATGCACGACGCCAGGTGGCGGCACTTGCAGGGGCTGATCCGGCCCATGTAATCTTTACGAGCGGCGCGACAGAGGCAGCCAATATGGTGCTGACGCCCGAGTTCAGGATGGGGCGCACGCCGCTTAAAGTCAGCCAGCTTTACTATTCTGCCGTCGAGCATCCTGCGGTGCGGGAAGGCGGTCGCTTCCCGAAGGAACAGACGGCGGAAATTCCGGTGACGGAGGCCGGCGTCGTCGATCTCGATGCGCTTGGTGCTTCGCTTGCCGCTCATGACAAGTCGGCCGGGTTGCCGATGGTCGCGGTCATGCTCGTTAACAACGAGACCGGCATCGTCCAACCGATTGCCGAGGTTGCGAAGCTGGTGCAGGCGCATGGCTGCCTTCTTGTTGTCGATGCCGTACAGGCAGCCGGTCGCTTGAAGCTGGATATCAACGCGCTCGGCGCCGATTTCCTAATCGTCTCATCGCACAAGATCGGCGGCCCGAAAGGCGCCGGTGCGCTTGTCACGCGCGGTGAAGTGCTGATGCCGCGACCGCTGATCCATGGCGGCGGCCAGGAGAAGGGTCACCGCTCGGGGACTGAGAACTCGCTTGCGGTGATCGGGTTTGGTGCTGCCGCCGAAGCTGCGATGGAATTTGAGGCACGCAACGAAGCGATCTCGGTGCTCCGTGACCGACTGGAAACCGGAATGCGAGGCGCGGCACCTGATGTCGTCATCTACGGCTCCGAGGGCCAGCGCGTTTCGAACACGACTTTCTTCACCCTTCCGGGGCTGAAGGCCGAAACGGGCCAGATCGCCTTCGATCTCGAAGGTGTGGCGCTTTCTGCCGGGTCTGCCTGCTCGTCCGGCAAGGTCGGAGAGAGCCATGTCCTGGTTGCCATGGGGCGAGACCCAAAGCTCGGCGCTTTGCGCATTTCGTTGGGCTTTGCCACCACCGAAGAGGAGATCGACAAGGCGATTTCGGTCTTCGCGAAAATAGCCGCTCGGCGCAAGCCGGCCGGGGAGGCGGCTTGACCGCTTCATAAATTTGCGGAAACGCAATTTTCCGCTTGCCATTCGGGCTGAAAAGTCCCTTTTGGCCACCTACATACGGGGCAAACGATACTGCCCGAACGACAAGCTGCCGGACCTTTTCTCCGGCGAGATTGGAGAATGACATGCCCGCCGTCCAGGAAACGGTTGATCGCGTTCGTCAGATTGACGTCGATCAATACAAATACGGTTTCGAGACCATTATCGAAATGGACAAGGCGCCCAAGGGCTTGTCCGAAGACATCATCCGTTTCATCTCCGCCAAGAAGCAGGAGCCGGAGTGGATGCTCGAATGGCGTCTGGAAGCCTACAAGCGCTGGCTGACCTTGGAGGAGCCCACCTGGGCTCGCGTCGATTATCCGAAGATCGATTTCAACGACATCTATTACTACGCCGCGCCGAAAAGCACGCCCGGCCCGAAGTCGCTTGACGAAGTCGATCCTGAAATCCTCAAGGTCTACGAAAAGCTTGGCATTCCGCTCAAGGAGCAGGAAATCCTGGCTGGCGTCGAGAAGCCGAAGATCGCCGTCGATGCCGTCTTCGACTCTGTCTCCGTTGTCACGACCTTCAAGGAAGAGCTGAAGAAGGCCGGCGTGATCTTCATGTCGATCTCGGAAGCCATTCGCGAGCATCCGGAACTGGTGCAGAAGTACCTCGGCTCCGTCGTTCCGACCTCCGACAATTACTACGCGACCCTGAACTCGGCCGTCTTCACCGATGGTTCGTTCGTGTTCGTTCCGAAGGGCGTTCGCTGCCCGATGGAGCTGTCCACCTATTTCCGCATCAACGAAAAGAATACGGGCCAGTTCGAACGCACGCTGATCATCGCCGAGGAAGGCGCATATGTCTCCTACCTCGAAGGCTGCACCGCGCCGCAGCGCGACGAAAACCAGCTGCATGCCGCTGTCGTTGAGCTCGTTGCGCTCGATGATGCCGAGATCAAGTACTCGACGGTCCAGAACTGGTATCCGGGCGATGCGCAGGGCAAGGGCGGCATCTACAACTTCGTCACCAAGCGCGGCGATTGCCGTGGCGACCGCTCGAAGATTTCGTGGACGCAGGTCGAGACCGGTTCGGCTATCACCTGGAAGTACCCATCCTGCATCCTGCGCGGCGATGACTCCAGAGGCGAGTTCTACTCGATCGCCGTCTCCAACGGCCACCAGCAGGTCGATAGCGGCACGAAGATGATCCATCTCGGCAAGAACACGTCGAGCCGTATCATCTCCAAGGGCATCGCTGCGGGCGTGTCGCAAAACACCTATCGCGGCCAGGTCTCGGCGCACCGCAAGGCATCCAACGCCCGCAACTTCACGCAGTGCGACTCGCTGCTGATTGGCGACAAGTGCGGCGCCCACACGGTTCCCTATATCGAGGCGAAGAACTCCACGGCGCAGTTCGAGCACGAGGCGACCACCTCGAAGATCTCGGAAGACCAGCTCTTCTATTGCCTGCAGCGCGGCATTCCGGAGGAAGCGGCGATCGCCCTGATCGTCAACGGCTTCGTCAAGGAAGTCCTGCAGGAACTGCCGATGGAATTTGCTGTCGAAGCGCAGAAGCTCATCAGCATCTCGCTTGAAGGCAGCGTCGGCTGACGCGACACGACATGAATGCGCGAGGGCGCGTGGATCGCGCCTTTCTCCGATTGCTTTTTATGGGAAAACACCATGCTTGAAATTAAGAACCTGCACGCCCGCATCGCCGAAGACGGCACCGAGATCATCCGCGGCTTGAACCTCACCGTGAAGGCCGGCGAAGTGGCCGCCATCATGGGCCCGAACGGCTCCGGCAAGTCGACGCTCTCCTACATCCTGTCCGGCCGCGAAGACTACGAAGTCACCGAAGGCGACATCCTCTACAACGGCGAAAGCATTCTGGAGCTCGACGCTGCCGAGCGTGCCGCCAAGGGCATCTTCCTGGCCTTCCAGTACCCGGTCGAAATTCCGGGGGTTGCCACCATGCAGTTTCTCAAGGTTGCGATGAACGAGCAGCGCAAGGCGCGCGGCGAAGAAGAGCTGAAGACGCCGGACTTCATGCGCCTCGTCAAGGACGCAGCCGGCAAGCTGCAGATCAACACTGAAATGCTGAAGCGCCCGCTGAACGTCGGTTTCTCCGGCGGTGAGAAGAAGCGCGCCGAAATCCTGCAGATGGCCCTCCTGCAGCCACAGCTTTGCGTTCTCGACGAAACCGACTCCGGTCTCGACATCGACGCGCTGAAAATCGTTGCCGACGGCGTCAACGCGCTGCGTTCGCCGGATCGCGCTGTCGTCGTCATCACGCACTACCAGCGCCTGCTCGACTACATCGTCCCTGATACCGTTCACGTTCTCTACAAGGGGCAAGTGATCAAGTCGGGCGACAAGACGCTGGCGCACGAGCTGGAAGCCAATGGCTACGCCGACATCATCGGTGCGGCAGCCTGATTGAGGCGGAAAGGACGAGTCTCATGAACATGCAGACGACGAGCCGCCAGACCGCCGCGGAAGCGGCGCTCATCGAGGCTTTCAACAACCAGATCGGCGAACTGCCGGGCGACGGTTCGGTCATCGCCATCCGGGACAGGCTGCTTGACGACCTGAAGAAGGCCGGTTTGCCGACGCGCCGCATCGAGGCCTGGCACTATACCGACCTCAAGACCCTGCTGCGCGCCATTCCGGATCAGGCTGGCGACGCCGGCTCCGAAGCTCGCGACCCGCTGGTCGAAGAGTCCTCCGTTTTGTCGGTTATTCAGGGTGTTCCAGATCTTAAGGCTTCGGTCGATGGTCTGGACATATCAGGCTATGCGGCTCAGCTCTCCAACGGCACGGCTGCCACCAGCCTCGGCGCGCTCGGCAATGACGACGCGATCGGCCGGATCAACGGCAGCTTCGTTCGCGATGGCTACGTCATTGACGTTGCCTCGGAAACGACGTTTGACGAACCGCTTGAGATCCAGTTTGTTCACGCTGGCGGCCAGACGCATACGCGCCTGCCGGTCACCTTCGGCGCGAACGTAAAGGCGACGGTCATCGAACGTCACCTTGCAGTGACTTCGGATTCGGCTTTCGTGTCCCACATCAGTGACATCACGGTTGGCGAGGGTACCGAGCTCACCTGGATCATCACCCAGCAACAGGGCGCTGATGATACGCACCTCGGCCAGATCCGTGTCGATCTCGGCGCCGATGCCAAGCTGAAGCTGTTCGTCATCAATGCCGGCGGCAAGCTGGTTCGCCAGGAACTGCACATCAAGGTGACTGGCGAGGGCGCCGATCTGACGCTTCGCGGGATCAACCTGCTGGGCRCTGAAACGCATACGGACGTTACCATGGTTCTCGGCCATAACGTCCCGCATACAGGTTCCACGGAAGTAATCCGTAACGTCGTCTTCGACCGCGCCAAGGGTGTATTCCAGGGTATGATCCGCGTTGCGCCCGATGCGCAGAAGACCGACGCGAAGATGGCGTGCAACACGCTATTGATATCTGACGACGCCGAGTTCTCGGTGAAGCCGGAGCTCGAGATCTTCGCTGACGACGTTCAGTGCGGTCACGGTGCAACCGTTGCCGACATCGACTACAACCATCTCTACTACATGATGGCGCGCGGCATTCCGGAGAACAAGGCGCGCGCCATGCTCGTCAATGCCTTCGTTGCCGAAATCGTCGAGGAACTGGAAGACGAAGCTCTGGTCGAGGCGCTGGAAGGCGTCATCTCGGCCTGGCTCGAAAAGCACGCCTGATCGGATAGCGTCATGGACAAGATAGTTCCGGCAACCGCATACGACGTCGAAGCCATTCGCAAGGATTTCCCGATCCTTGCGAAGGAAGTCTATGGCAAGCCGCTGGTCTATCTCGACAACGGCGCCTCCGCCCAGAAGCCGCAGGCCGTCATCGACGCGATTTCCCACGCCTATTCGAACGAGTATGCGAACGTTCATCGTGGTCTGCATTTCCTGTCGAATGCGGCTACGGACGCCTATGAGGGCGCTCGCGAGAAGATCCGGCGCTTCCTGAACGCGCCTGATATCAACGACATCGTGTTCACGAAGTCTTCAACGGAAGCGATCAACACCGTCGCCTATGGCTGGGGCATGCCCAAGCTCGGCGAGGGCGACGAGATCGTCATCTCGATCATGGAGCATCACTCCAACATCGTACCGTGGCATTTCATCCGTGAGCGGCAGGGTGCCAAGCTGGTCTGGGTACCCGTCGACGACGAGGGTGCTTTCCACGTCGAGGATTTCGAAAAGAGCCTGACGGAGCGGACCAAGCTCGTCGCGATCACGCATATGTCGAATGCGCTCGGCACGGTGGTTCCGGTCAAGGAAATCTGCCGGATCGCGCATGAGCGCGGCATTCCTGTACTGGTCGATGGTTCGCAGGGCGCCGTCCATATGCCTGTCGACGTGCAGGATATCGATTGCGACTGGTACGTGATGACCGGCCATAAGCTTTACGGGCCGTCGGGCATCGGCGTGCTGTATGGCAAGAAGGAGCGGCTTCGCGAGATGCGGCCCTTCCAGGGCGGCGGCGAGATGATCTTCGAGGTGACAGAGGATGCCGTGACCTACAACGATCCGCCACATCGCTTCGAAGCTGGCACGCCGCCAATCGTCCAGGCGATCGGGCTCGGCTATGCGCTCGACTACATGGAAAAGGTTGGCCGCGAGGCGATCGCGCGCCATGAGGCTGATCTCGCGGCCTACGCCGCGGAGCGGCTGCAGGCGGTCAATTCGTTGCGGGTGTTCGGCACGGCGCCGGGCAAAGGTGGTATCTTCTCCTTCGAGCTTGCCGGTCTGCATGCACATGACGTGTCGATGGTAATCGACCGTCAGGGTGTTGCCGTCCGCGCGGGCACGCATTGCGCCATGCCGCTCTTGAAACGCTTCGGCGTCACCTCCACATGCCGCGCGTCCTTCGGGATGTACAATACACGGGCCGAGGTCGATGCCTTGGCAGATGCGCTTGATTATGCGCGCAAGTTCTTTGCCTAAGGAGTGTCCATATGAGCTTGGACGAAAGCGAACAGAAGATCGACGTGCGCGAAGGCATCGTGCATTCCAGCATTCCGGCCGACGAACTGGCGCGGCTGAGCGACGACGTAATTTCGGCGCTCAAGACGGTCTATGACCCTGAAATTCCGGCTGACATTTTCGAGCTTGGGCTGGTCTACAAGATCGACATCGAAGACGATCGCATGGTGAAGATCATGATGACGCTGACTGCGCCGGGCTGCCCCGTTGCCGGTGAGATGCCGGGTTGGGTGGAGAACGCGGTCGGCGCGGTTGAGGGCGTATCCGGCGTCGAGGTCGAGATGACCTTCGATCCGCCGTGGACGCCGGACAGAATGTCGGAAGAGGCGCAGGTCGCCGTCGGCTGGTATTGATCGGTTAAGCTACTGGCACTACATTTGAATCATGAAACGCCGGAGCTTGAATCCGTGCGCGGAAGGAGAAAAGGCCCATGGGCTTTGCAATCATGAGCATGACGGAGACCGCTGCGAACCGCGTGAAGGCGATCGTCGAGAACTCCGGACCAGAGGCCAAAGGCATTCGCGTCGGGATCAAGAAGGGCGGCTGTGCAGGGATGGAGTATACCATCGACCTCGTGACCGATCCGAACGCCAAGGACGATTTGATCGAGCGGGATGGCGCCAAGGTCTGGGTCGAACCATCAGCAGTGCTCTATCTCCTCGGCACCGAAATGGGCTTCGAGAGCACGACGTTGCGCTCCGGTTTTACCTTTACCAATCCAAACCAGACGTCTGCGTGCGGCTGCGGCGAATCCGTGGAACTGAAGCCTGCAGACCTTGCGGCGCTTGCTGCCCAGGGCAATGCTGTCGTGCCTGCGCACTGATTGTCACAATCATTCGAATTCTCGATGAGGCCGCCGGTTCGGCGGCCTTTTTGATTTTACCTCTTCGCAATAGCGCCTTAAAGGCTCTCTTTCGAAAGTCCGCGGGATTGTCTCCTGTGGAGGGGAAGCGACTGACCAATGCTATTGCTGTTTGCGAAGGGCGCCCTGCTGGGCGTCATCATCACGGCCCCGCTGGGGCCGATTGGAATGCTGTGTATCAATCGTACATTGGAGCGCGGCTTTACTGCTGGCTTCTCCTGTGGCCTCGGAACGGCACTCGGTGATGCCGGTTATGCCCTGGTCGCAGTAACCGGAATCGCGGTCTTCGAGCAGGCCATGTCGGTAGCAACGCTGCCTCTGGCGATTGGCGGAGGCTTATTGCTCCTGGCGCTGGGCTATCGAGGGCTGACGCACGATCCGGTCAGGGCTGCAAATGTCAGGGCGGCGGGCCTCCTGGGCACAACAGCTGCAACGTTTTTTCTGACAATCTCCAACCCGGCCACCATTCTCTCCTTTGGCGCGCTGTTCGCCGGTTTCGGGTTGACGGAGGAAACGCGGCGTTTCAGCTCGGCCGTGATCGTGGGCGGCGTCTTCAGCGGATCGCTTGCTTGGTGGTTTCTTCTGAGCGGTACGGTCAGTGTCGCCAGGGGCAAATTGCCAATGAATTTCACAGCAAAGGTCGTGCGCGGAACAAGCTATCTGCTGATACTCTTCGGCCTCGCAGCGCTCGCCTCAGCAGCCTACTCGCTCCTCTAGTTTCAGGCCGGCTCCCTTGAAGGCAGGCAGAATCCGCGATAGGCCTGCGACGTCACAAACAAGCGCAAGCCACTATGAATAAACGCATTCTTGTTACCGGCGGCGCCGGCTTCGTCGGCACACATCTTTGCAGAAGGCTGCTCGACGGAGGGCATCGGGTTGTCTGCATGGATAATTTCTCGACGGGCTCCATGCACAATGTCGCGGAATTGCTCAATAACCCCGCCTTCAGCTTGCTTACTCAGGACGTGAACGAGGCCGTGAACCTCGAGGTTGACGAGATCTATAACCTCGCATGCCCAGCCTCACCGGTCCATTATCAGGCCGACCCGATCGCCACGTTGAAGACGAGTGTCGTCGGCGCGCTCAACATGCTCGAGCTGGCTCGAGACAGGAATATTCCGGTATTGCAGGCATCGACATCGGAGGTTTATGGCGATCCCCATGTCCATCCGCAATCGGAAAACTACTGGGGCAACGTCAATCCGATTGGCCCGCGTGCTTGCTATGACGAGGGGAAGCGGAGCGCCGAGACATTGTTTTTCGACTATCGCCGCCAGTTCGGACTACCGATCAAGGTCGTGCGCATCTTCAACACCTACGGGCCGCACATGCATCCCGCCGATGGAAGGGTTGTCGCAAATTTCATCAAGCAGGCGCTATCGGGCGACGACATCACCGTCTATGGCGACGGAACACAGACGCGGTCGTTTTGCTACGTGGATGACCTGGTCGCGGGTCTGATGGCCATGATGAGCGGTCGTCCGGATGTTACGGGTCCGATCAATCTTGGCAATCCGGAAGAGTTTACGATCCGACAGTTGGCGGACCTCATCCTCGAATTGACCAACTCCAATTCACGCATCATCCATCGCCCTCTACCCGTAGACGATCCGCGTCAGAGGTTGCCGGATATCGAAAAGGCGAGGCGGCTTTTGGACTGGACGCCGAGCGTTCCGCTCCGCGACGGCCTGACGCGCACCATTGCCTACTTCAAGACCGTTCGTGAGGCACCGGTACTGGCAGCCGTTTAAGCCAGTTAGTCCCGATCCCAGTGTTCTTCGATGAGGTTGGCGGCGCGCCGCGCCTGGGTTGCGAAAGTAAGCTTACGTGCCAGCGCCTGACCACGTTCCGCAATGGCCTTGGCTTCGATTTGGTGGCTGCGCACCCAATCGATCTTCTCGCGAAAGTCCGACATGTCGGCAGCGACCGGTACATAGTGTTCGAACGGCTTGAGTTCGTCATAATACCACTGGCGAAAGCCGAATTGTGACTCGACCTTCAGCACGCAGCATCCGTAGAGCATGCGCACCAGGAGGTTCGACCAGGTGTTGGTAGAGCCATCGATATCAATCGCGAACTTGCGCCCAAGCCAACTTTGGGCCGCAATCGGCTGCCCCAGAAGCTTTTGCCGGTCCGCCAGCGTGCCGTAGTCGTCCGCAGTCGGATGGAGATCGACGAACTTGACGTCCAGTCCCGCCATGTCCCTGAGTTGCAAGACCATCCGGATCCTCTGAAGGACGGCGGGATTGTTGATGTCTTCCGGCGAAAAGCTCGCCCAGCCGCAGCCATTCATGCCGCCGCGCCAGACGATGTCGTTCGAGCGCTCCTCCCAGCGCGGCGCTGTCTGGCCGCGCTCCAACTCGGCGGCAAAGCCGTCGTTCTGGAAGAAGTGCGGATCTGGCAGCCCCACATGCTGAGGCAACCGCACGGACGCCGCAAATCGTGCGTTGGAGACCGCCTCTCCATCCGAGGCGTTCACGGTGATGTACCTCACCTCTGGCGGACACAGGCTCAGCCAATAGGCATAGCTGCAGACCTTGTACCGCATGTATCCGGAAAACCACCGTGTCGCGGCGCTCTCGAGAACGAGGATGAACTGCTGCCCATGCCGCTCGATCCGAACATCTCGAGGCGGATTCCCGGCATCGGTGTAACCAATGCGTACCTTTGGCGGCTTGGCGCCGACCCGTTTGAACTTGCGCCTGAAATAGGGTGCAACCCGTCGCGTGCTGTAGAGGCGAAGCGGGTTGAGGGTGGAAGAATACGTCATCATATTCCTGAGCTTACGCGACAATCGTCAAACGATCGCTGACGCGCGGCAATCAATATGGTGGATTGGGGCCAAAGAACAGATCGCGTGTGTGCGCATGCAGCGCGCAAGCCGGTACCGAACGAAGGCTTGGTCCAAGGGAGGTTGGACCGGTTGTCAGCTCTTGATGTCGATGCCCGCTTCGACGGCAGCTTCTATGAAGGCACGTCGTGCATCCTCGTTCGTGCGCTTGCCCTTGACGACGTCGGCGCAGATCAACAAGGCGCGGTCGAGCGCCGGACCGTCTTCGGTCGGCCAATCCTCGATCATCGTCCAGGAGGCCGCCTGCGTCGTTGCGATCGTCACGTAGTTGCCCGGCTCTTCAAGGGCAAGCAGGACCGGCTTTGGCCAGGGAGCCTGCGTCAGAGAATCGCTGTCGTCTTTTGGCATTCCGCGCGGACCTTCATTTCCAGTGTAAGTGCGGAACGGCCCTCCCTGAAAAGGGAAGGCCGTTCGGATGTTACTCAGCAGCTTCCGCGTAGCTCTCAACCGGCGGGCAGGTACAAATCAGGTTGCGGTCGCCGAAGACGTTGTCGACGCGGTTGACCGGTGACCAGTACTTGTCGACGCGGAAGGCGCCGGGTGGGAAGCAGGCCTGTTCGCGCGAATAAGGACGATCCCATTCGCCGACGAGATCCTCGACTGTGTGCGGGGCGTTCTTCAGCGGGTTATTGACCTTGTCCGAGCGACCTTCCTCGATGTCGCGGGCCTCCTGGCGGATCGCCAGCATCGCCTCGCAAAAGCGGTCGAGTTCGGCTTTAGTTTCCGACTCCGTTGGCTCGATCATGAGCGTGCCGGCGACCGGCCAGCTCATGGTCGGGGCGTGGAAGCCGCAGTCGATCAGGCGCTTTGCGACGTCGTCGACCGTCACGCCGGCGCTATCGACCAGCGGGCGCGTGTCAATGATGCACTCATGCGCCACGCGCCCGGCCTCGGACTTGTAGAGCACGTCGTAGGCGCCCTTCAGCCGTGCGGCGATGTAGTTGGCGTTGAGGATCGCCACCTTCGTTGCCTGCGTCAGGCCTTCGCCGCCCATCATCAGGCAGTAGCTCCAGGAGATCGGCAGGATCGATGCCGAGCCGAAAGCCGCAGCCGATACCGCGCCCTTACGACCGTCGGTTTCCAGATGACCCGGAAGGTAGGGTGCCAGATGCGCCTTGACGCCGATCGGACCCATGCCCGGGCCGCCGCCGCCATGCGGGATACAGAACGTCTTGTGCAAGTTGAGGTGGCTGACGTCGGAACCGATGTCACCAGGGCGGGACAAGCCGACCATGGCGTTCATGTTGGCACCGTCGAGATAAACCTGGCCACCATGCGTGTGCACGAGGTCGCAGATTTCCTTGACGGTTTCCTCGAAGACGCCGTGTGTCGACGGGTAGGTGATCATGCAGCAGGAGAGGTTCACCGAATACTGCTCCGCCTTGGCGCGGAAATCATCCATGTCGATGTCGCCGTTCTCACGAACCTTGACGACCACGACCTTCATGCCGACCATCTGTGCCGAGGCAGGATTGGTGCCGTGCGCCGACGTCGGGATGAGGCAAACGTCGCGATGGCCGTTGCCGTTGGCGATATGGTAGTTGCGGATCGTCAGCAGCCCAGCATATTCGCCCTGCGCGCCGGAGTTCGGCTGCATGGAGAAGGCATCATAGCCGGTTACGGCGCAGAGCTTTTCCGTCAGATCGTCGATCATCTCGCGATAACCGCGCGCCTGATCGGCTGGAACATACGGATGAATATCCGAGAACTCAGGCCAGGTGATCGGCAGCATTTCCGCTGTAGCGTTCAGCTTCATCGTGCAGGAGCCGAGCGGGATCATCGCGCGATCGAGCGCCAGATCGCGGTCCGACAGCCGGCGGATGTAACGGGTCATCTCGCTTTCGGCGCGGTTCATGTGGAAGATCGGATGCGTCAGGTACTCGCTGGTGCGGGCGAGGCCCTTCGGCAGTCGATAGCTCGGCTCGAAGTCGCCGACAGCAAAATTGCCGCCGAAGGCGCGCCAGACGGCTTCCAGCGTTGCCGGGCGCGTACGCTCGTCAAGGCTCATGCCGATCTTCGTCGCGCCGACCTTGCGCAGGTTCACACCTTCGGCGACGGCTGCCCGCATGATGAGGCCCTGCATATGGCCGACATCGACGGTAATGGTGTCGAAGAAAGTTTCGGGCTCGATGGTGTAGCCGAGCTTTTCCAGGCCTTTGGCCATCAGCACGGCCTTCTGATGAACCTGCTGTGCGATCGCCTTGATGCCCTTCGGGCCATGGAAGACGGCGTACATCGAGGCCATGACGGCAAGCAGCACCTGCGCTGTGCAAATGTTCGACGTCGCCTTTTCGCGACGAATATGCTGTTCGCGGGTCTGCAGCGACAGGCGATAGGCGCGGTTACCGCGAGCATCGACGGAAACACCGACGAGACGGCCGGGCATGGAGCGCTTGTGTGCGTCCTTGACCGACATGTAGGCCGCATGCGGGCCGCCATATCCAACAGGAACGCCGAAGCGCTGAGAATTGCCGATGGCGATGTCGGCGCCCATTTCCCCGGGTGACTTCAGAAGCGTCAGAGCCAGGATGTCGGCTGCGACGATCGCGATGGCACCGGTCTGATGCAGGCGCGAAATCAGGCCGGTGAAATCATGAACATGGCCATGCGTGCCCGGATACTGAAAGATGGCGCCGAAGACGTCGACCGGGTCCAGATCGATGAACGGATTGCCGACGATGACGCTCCAGCCGAGCGGTTCTGCGCGGGTCTTGATCAGCTCGATCGTCTGCGGATGGCAGGCGGCATCTACGAAGAAGGCCTTCGCCTTCGACTTGGAGACGCGCTCCGCCATTGCCATGCCCTCGGCAGCAGCAGTCGCTTCATCGAGCAGCGAGGCGTTGGCGACATCGAGACCGGTGAGGTCGCAGATCATGGTCTGGTAATTGAGCAGCGCCTCGAGGCGGCCCTGACTGATTTCCGGCTGGTAGGGCGTATAGGCCGTATACCAGGCGGGGTTTTCCAGGATGGTGCGCTGGATAACCGGCGGCGTGATCGTGCCGTAATAGCCTTGGCCAATCAGCGAGACGAGCACCTTGTTCATGTTGGCCGTCTCGCGCAGCTTGTCGAGCGCCTCGCGTTCCGTCATCGGCGCGCCCCAGACAAGCGGCGCCTTCTGACGGATGGAGGGCGGCACGGTGGCGTCGATCAGCCCGTCGAGGCTGCTGTAGCCGATGACACCAAGCATGTCAGCCATTTCAGCCGGCGAGGGGCCAATATGGCGACGGTTGGCGAAGTCATACGGCTGGTAGTCTGTAAACTGGAATTCGGTCGGCGTCGTCATTAGGCGGTGAGCTCCTTGTAGGCCGCTTCATCGAGCAGGCCATCGGCATCGGTGGCGTTTGCCAGCTTCAGCTTGAAGAACCAGCCGGCGCCCTGGGGATCGGAATTGACCAGCGACGGATCGGCGACGATCGCAGGATTGACTTCGGTGATCTCACCATCGAGCGGACAATAGACGTCGGAAGCAGCCTTGACGGACTCGACGGTGGCCGCGTTGTCGTTCTTGGAGAAGGTGGCGCCAACTTCAGGCAGTTCGACGAAAACGAGGTCGCCAAGCTGATCGACGGCATAATTGGTAATACCGACCGTTGCGACAGCGCCTTCGATTTTCAACCACTCGTGTTCTTCGGTAAATTTCAGCATGATTGTTCTCTCCGGAAAATGTTTCAGCGTTTGTAGGTCGGTGTGATGAAGGGAAGGGCGCTGACCGTGACAGGCAGGTATTTGCCGCGCACTTCGGCGTAAACTTGCGTTCCAACGGCTGCGTGGGGAAGCTGCACATAACCCATCGCAACGGGCCCCTCGACCGAGGGGCCGAAGCCACCCGAGGTCACTTCGCCGATTTCCGTCTTGCCTTCGGAATCCGCAAAGAGCTTGGCGTGGCCGCGAACCGGGGCCTTGCCCTCGGGCTTCAGGCCGACACGCCGGCGGGTCGCGCCGCTTTCCAACTCGCGCAGAATGCGATCAGCGCCGGGGAAACCGCCGGCGCGAGTGCCGCCGGACTTGCGGGCCCTCTGCATTCCCCATTCAAGCGCGGCTTCCACGGGCGTGGTGGTCGTGTCGATGTCGTTGCCATACAGGCAGAGGCCGGCCTCAAGGCGCAGGCTGTCACGAGCGCCAAGCCCGATCGGCGCGACGTCCGGATGTTCAAGCAACCGCTTGGCGACATCCTCCGCCTTGTCTTTGGGAATGGAGATTTCGAAGCCGTCCTCGCCGCTGTAGCCGGAGCGGGAGACCAGACAGGAAACGTCGTGCAGCCGGCAGTGGCGCACGTCCATGAATTTCATCGCGGCGACATCTGCCCACAGTTCCGCGAGCACCTCGACGGAGCGCGGTCCCTGGAGGGCGATCAGCGCGCGATCAAGGAGCGTGATGTCGCAGCTATCGCCGATATGCTTCTGGAGATGGGCAAGGTCGTCATCCTTGCAGGCCGCATTGACGACGACGAACAAGTGATCGTCGAGATGGGTGATCATAAGGTCGTCGAGAATTCCGCCGTTCTCATCGGTGAAGAAACCGTAGCGTTGGCGACCTTCCGCGAGGCCGAGGATATCGACCGGAACGAGGCTTTCCAGCGCCAGCGCGGCGTCCTCATACTTTCCGGACTTTGCCTTGATGACGACCTGGCCCATATGGGACACGTCGAAAACACCGGCGGACGTGCGGGTCTGGATGTGCTCCTTCATCACACCGGCCGGATATTGCACCGGCATGTCATAGCCTGCAAACGGCACCATACGGGCGCCAAGTGACAGATGCAGCTGATGCAGCGGGGTTTTCTTGAGGGCAGCAGTATCGTCCAACGACGCCTCCGGGGTTTGCGCCTGGAATTCCATGCGCGGGCTCAAATCTTCAGACGCAGTTGCGCCTTGTACTTCGAGCCCCCTCTGTCCCTGTGCCTGAGATTGTTATCCCTTCGGCGAGCGTTTCGAGAACGCTTCTCTCCAGAGTTCCGTCTGCCCCTTGCTGGTCCTTTGGCCTGAGAGTTTCCGGGGCGGTTGCTCCTTCGGCACCGGTCGTAGACGACCAGCTTCTCCCAACAAGGTCGAGGGCAATTATCTGGCCAGGGCTGTAGTTGGCAAGGGGGAATGTCGCCGCCGAACAAATTTTTGTCGCGCGCTCCTAATGATAGGTCGCTGCGGGTGAGAAAATCCGGCGACGCTCAGCTCTCGCTGTAGAATTCCAGGGCCTGTTTCAACCCGGCCTGCGGCTGCCTTTGCCCCATTGTCATGAGATCCAGCGCGACTTCCGTCGATTGAATGATATTGGCGGGCTCTTCGACGTCCTGGCCGCTGGCTGCCTTGGTTTGACGATCGGCGGCGCGGCGAGACTCTTTGGCAGAGGTGCTTGCGGACACACGCTGTGGAATCCGAAGCGTTTCAAACGCTGCGGCGGCGGTGCTTGCGGATATGCTGCCAACCAAGACTGTCATGGTGACACGATAAGGCGCGGGGGTTCTTAACTGGCTAAATCAACCGCTAGCATTTTATGCATCTTGATCTTCCCCGCAGATGATTGGAATGTCCCGCGCGTCAAAACAGAGTAGATCCATGATTCAGGCCTTCCTTGTCGCCGTCGGCGGTGCGATCGGTTCCGTGCTTAGATACTATGTCGGCCAGTTGGCTCTCAGGATTGCAGGGCCGGCATTTCCGTGGGGGACACTGACCGTCAACGTTGTTGGCTGCTTCATCATCGGCGTATTCGCGGAGATGATCGTCCGGCGCTTCGATGCCTCGCCGGAATTGCGCCTGCTACTGATCACCGGCTTCCTCGGCGGTCTTACAACCTTCTCCTCGTTCTCGCTCGATGCAATTTCGCTCTGCGAGCGTGGCGCAACTGTCGCCAGCGCGATCTATATCGCCGCCAGCGTCGGCCTCTCCTTGGCCGCCGTGATCGGCGGACTGGCACTCATGCGCGCGATCTTGTGAGATTACGGTTTCCGTTTTCGGCAAAAATGCTCTAAAGCCAGCCGCAAAGGCCGCGCCGTGCGCGGAAACCATTTTCCGAAAGATGACGTATGGCGGGTATTGAACACAAAAAGGTGGAGCCGGATGAGGCGGGCATGCGGCTCGACCGCTGGTTCAAGGTGCACTTCCCGGGCCTCGGTTTCGGCCCGCTCCAGAAGCTGCTTCGCTCCGGACAGGTTCGCGTCGACGGTGGGCGAGTGAAAAGCGACACGCGTGTGCAGCCCGGACAGATGGTGCGCGTGCCACCGCTTGATGTCGATGCCAAGGCGAAAACCGGACCGATCGCTGGCCGCGATCTCAAGCACTCCGGCGATTTCGAACTGTTGTCGCGGATGGTGCTGCACGAAGACGACAAGGTCATCGTCCTTAACAAGCCCGCGGGCCTTGCGGTGCAGGGCGGCTCAGGCGTGACACGCCATATCGACAAGATGCTCGAAGCCTGGACCAGTCCGAAAGGCGAGAAGCCGCGCCTGGTGCATCGCTTGGACAGGGACACATCGGGTGTCCTGGTCATCGCACGCACCCGCGGCGCCGCCCAGAAGCTGACAGCCGCCTTTCGGGAACGCGACACGAAGAAGACCTACTGGTCGCTCGTGAAGGGGGTACCGCGCAAGCGCGAGGACAAGATCTCGACTTGGCTTGTGAAGGAAGCAACGCCGGATGGCGACCGCATGCGGATTGCCAAGCATGGTGAGGAAGGCGCCGACCACGCCGTTTCCTACTACCGCGTGGTCGAGACGGCGGCGCAGAGGCTCGCCTGGCTTGAAATGGAGCCCTATACCGGCCGTACGCATCAGCTTCGCGTCCATGCGCTCCATATCGGTCACCCGATCATTGGGGATCCCAAATATTTCGACGATGATCCGAACTGGGATTTTCCCGGCGGCGTTCAAAAGCGACTGCACCTGCACGCACGCCACATCGACATCCCGCATCCGTCCGGAGGGCGCCTTCGCATCACCGCGCCGCTGCCTCCGCATATGGTCCAGACCTGGAACCTGCTGGGATTTGATGAGAACTCTGCCGACGGAGCCGATGACGAATGAGACTGGCGCTCTTCGATTGTGACGGCACGCTGGTCGACAGCGCAGCACTGATCCATGAGGTGATGGCGCGGACCTTCGTGCACTTCGGATACGATAGGCCGGATGTCTCGTTGACGAAGTCGATCATCGGACTGACGCTGGATATCGCCATTGCGCGGATGCAGGGAAAGCCGCACGTGGACGACGAAGCGATCGCGATGACGGCACACTACAAGACGATCTATGCCGGTGTTCGTGACGAACCTGGAATGGACGTGCCGCTGTTCAATGGCATCAGGCCGTTGATCGATGAATTGGCGCAGAACGATGACATCCTGATCGGAGCGGTAACGGGCAAGTCGCGTCGCGGTCTTGTCCACATTCTCGAAACACACGGTTTCGCACCCCATTTTATCGTTTCGCGCACGGCTGACGACTGCCCATCGAAGCCCCATCCAGCTATGGTAATGGAGTGCTGCAGCGAGATCGGCATGAATCCCGCCGATGCGATTGTTATCGGCGATGCCATCTACGATATGCAGATGGCGAAGGCCGCGGGCGCGAAAGCGGTTGGCGTGTCGTGGGGCTATGCGAGCGTGGACGATCTGGTGTCTGCAGGGGCCGACGGCATTGTTCGTCACCCGAGTGACGTTTTGAAGCATTTTTCCTGAGGTGAAGCATGCGTGATCTGTTGAACGACCTGGCGGAAGGATTGAGCCATCCGGACCCTATTCGCCGTGCCCAGATCCAGATGAAGAAGCCGTTGCCGAAGCGCTTCTACAAGGCTGTCACGATCGCGGAAGTCGACGAAGGCCATTCCATCGAGCTGGACGGCAAGGCCATTCGTACGCCAGCGCGCAAACTGCTTGTTGTCGCGACGAAGCCACTTGCGGAGCTTTTGGTACACGAATGGGAGGCGCAGGTTGAGGTGATCGACCCCTCGACCATGCCTGTGACTCGGCTCGTCAACACCGCCATCGACGGAGTTGCAGCCGACACGCAAGCCGTCTTCGACGATATCGTGCGCTTCTCCTCGAGCGATCTGCTTTGCTATCGTGCCGAAGCCCCGCAAGCCCTCGTCGAGCGCCAGAGAGATCTTTGGGACCCGGTGCTCGATTGGGCCGGCAACTCGCTCGGCGCGCGCTTCATCCTGATCGAAGGCGTCATGCACCATGACCAGCCGCCGGAAGCAATTTCTGCGTATTCCGCAGCATTGAGGCGGCACGACGATGCGACGACCCTGGCGGCCTTGCACACCATCACGACACTGACCGGCTCCGCGCTGCTGGCGCTTGCCTTCGCCGATGGCACTCTGCCGGCGGACAAGGTTTGGTCGCTCGCGCATCTCGATGAGGATTGGACGATCGAGCATTGGGGCAGTGACGAAGAAGCCGAAGAGCGGCGCGCGAAGCGCTTTGAGGACTTCAAAGCCGCTGCGGACGTTTTTTTGGCCTTGAAGGGCTGAAACATATTGCGTTGAGCCGGGTTATCGCGAAAATCTGCGAGTCTATTGGGGGCGGATGCGGATTTTCTTAATGAGCTGGGTCAAGTCGTGCTTTTTACCGGTGGCGCTGGTTTGCATCGCGCTTGCCTCGTGCTCGATTTTCGCAAAGGAGCAACCCGCCCCGGTCTATGACGTGCGAAGCGCTGTCGTTGTCAGCGCGCAGAAGATCCCGCCAGCAATCCTTGCCGGTGTCGGCGATCGGGTAAATGCCGCGATAAACGCTACGGTGCGAACAGACGTCTATCCGCGCGTTGTGCTGACAATCCGGATCCTTTTTGTCGAAAAGGGCCAGGGCTTCGACAAGAGCCGGAATGTCGCAAAGGTCAGCGTCGATGCCGCCTCCGTCGACGATGGTTCGGTCATCGCCGTCAGTGCGTTTGAAGTGACAAGCTTCTCCAGTAGTCCAACGGCAGCCGACGAGATCCTCGCCGAGGATATCGCCGCTCGCATTCGTTCCGCTTTCTCACTGAGCGCCGGACGCGCTTGAACCAGCCGCGTGATCCGCGGCGAGGAGTATCCATGAAGGAAATTCTTGAGGAACTCGAACGCCGGCGCGGCATTGCACGGCTCGGTGGAGGCAAGGTGCGTATCGACGCGCAGCATCAGCGCGGCAAGCTGACGGCACGTGAGCGGATCGATCTTTTCCTGGACGAAGACTCCTTTGAGGAGTTCGACATGTTTGTCGAGCATCGATCCAACGATTTTGGCATGGACAAGACGCGGATCGCCGGTGACGGCGTGGTCACCGGTTGGGGAACGGTGAACGGGCGAACGGTATTCGTCTTCGCGAAGGACTTCACGGTGTTCGGCGGTTCGCTCTCGGAAGCGCATGCCGAGAAGATCATGAAGGTTCAGGATATGGCGCTCAAGAACAGAGCGCCGATCATCGGCATCTATGATGCCGGCGGCGCGCGTATCCAGGAAGGCGTGGCGGCGCTGGGCGGGTATGCGGAGGTCTTTCAGCGCAATGTGCTCGCCTCCGGCGTCATTCCGCAAATCTCGGTCATCATGGGTCCATGTGCCGGCGGTGACGTCTACTCGCCCGCCATGACCGATTTCATCTTCATGGTCCGTGATACCTCCTACATGTTCGTGACCGGCCCCGACGTGGTGAAGACGGTGACGAATGAGACCGTCACCGCGGAAGAACTCGGTGGCGCCTCGGTGCATACGACCAAATCCTCGATTGCCGACGGCGCCTACGACAATGACGTCGAGGCGTTGCTGCAGGTTCGGCGACTCATCGACGTGCTACCGCAGTCGAACACATCACCGGTGCCCGAAATCGAATGTTACCAGTCGGTGACAGATGCCGATGCATCGCTCGACACACTGGTGCCAACGAACGCGAGCAAGCCCTACGACATCAAGGAATTGATCCTAAAGACGGTGGATGAGGGTGATTTCTTCGAGATCCAGGCGAGCTTCGCCAAGAATATCGTCTGCGGCTTCGGTCGGATCGAAGGCTCGACTGTCGGTTTCGTGGCAAACCAGCCGATGGTGCTCGCCGGCGTGCTCGACAGCGATGCGTCGCGAAAGGCAGCCCGGTTCGTCCGCTTCTGCGACTGCTTCAACATTCCGATCGTAACCTTTGTAGACGTGCCCGGCTTCCTGCCTGGAACCGCCCAGGAATATGGCGGGCTGATCAAACATGGTGCGAAACTGCTGTTCGCCTATGCGGAGGCGACGGTGCCGAAGCTCACCGTCATCACGCGCAAGGCGTTCGGCGGGGCCTATGACGTCATGGCATCCAAGCATTTGAGGGGGGACTTGAACTACGCTTGGCCGACGGCTCAGATCGCCGTGATGGGCGCGAAGGGGGCCGTCGAAATCATCTTCCGCAAGGATATCGCCGATCCCGAAAAGATCAGCGCGCATACGAAGATGTACGAAGATCGGTTCCTTTCTCCGTTCGTCGCTGCCGAGCGCGGTTACGTGGACGAGGTCATCATGCCGCATTCCACACGCCGACGGCTGGCGCGGGGCCTAAAGATGCTTCGCAATAAAGACCTGAGCAATCCTTGGAAGAAGCACGACAATATTCCGCTTTAAGGAGAATAAAGTGGGGAAAGCCAAGGAAAATCAACAGGAAGTGATCGCCCGTCAACGATCCGTGTCTTCTTTCCTCTTGGCGAAGCAGCTAACCCTCCGCTGTCTTTATTCAAAAGGAGAGTCTACATGGAACGACTGAGCGCCTACCAGTCCTACGCGCTTGCCGCTCTGCGCATCATCACTGCGCTGCTGTTTATCGAGCATGGAACGATGAAGCTTTTCGCGTTCCCGGCCGCGCAGATGGACGGCCCGCTGCCGCCCTTGCTGCTGGTCGCCGCTTTGCTCGAAGTGGTCGGTGGCCTGCTGGTGCTGATCGGGCTGTTTACGCGGCCGGTCGCCTTCATCCTTTCGGGCCAGATGGCTGTTGCCTACTTCATGGCGCACGGATCGAAAGCGTTCTGGCCGGCTCTGAACGGTGGCGAGGCGGCAATTCTGTTCAGCTTCATCTTCCTGTTCATCTTCTTCGCTGGCCCCGGTGCTCTGTCGGTCGAGGGGCGCAAGGCCTCCGCCTGATGCAATAAAATGCCGTGGCCGGCTTTACCGGCCGCGGCTGCGGCTCGCTACCTGTTTTTTTGCCGCCTCAGGCAAGACGCTCCGCGTGCCACTTCAGATGATCGTCCATGAAGGTCGAAATGAAGTAGTAGGAGTGATCGTAGCGCTCGTGCAGGCGCAGGGTAAGCTTGATGTCAGTATCCTTCACAGCCTCATCGAACAGCCATGGACGCAGCCCGCTCTCTAGGAAGCCATCGGCCTTGCCTTGGTCAATCAGGAACTCGGGAAAACGTGCGCCGTCGCTTACCAAGGCGCAGGCATCATATTTCCGCCAGGTGGCACGGTCGGAGCCCAGATATTTCTCAAACGCTGGGGCCGACCAATCCGCGGTCGAAGGCTCCACGATGGGCGCAAAAGCCGAGCAGCTCTTGAACCGATCTGGGTTCCGGAGCGCGATGGTCATGGCACCGTGACCGCCCATCGAGTGACCGAAGATGCCCTGGCGGCTCATGTCCATGCGGAAGTGTTGGCTAACATAGGCCGGAAGTTCTTCGGTGATGTAGGTGTACGTCTGATAGTTTTCCGACCAAGGCCTTTCCGTCGCATCGAGATAGAAACCGGCGCCTTGGCCCATCTGCCAATTGGTAAGCTCATCCGGGACGTCATTGCCGCGCGGGCTCGTGTCCGGGCAAATGACGATCAGGCCGAGCTCTGCAGCCATGCGCCGATATTCGCCCTTTTCCATAACGTTTGCATGCGTGCAGGTTAGGCCTGAGAGATACCAGACAACCGGGCAGGGCTCCTTGATGGCCTTTGGTGGGACGAAAACTGCAAAAGTCATGTCGCACTTGCAGGCGTCGGATTCGTGCGTGAAAACACCCTGCATGCCACCAAAGGCAGTCGTCTGTGAAATTATGTTCATTCTTTATCGTCCGTTTTTGGGGTAAGAGCCTTGGCCCGGCGGCACAGGCGATCGAAAGTTTCGAGGAAGCGGGAGCGATCCTTCGGGCCGAAGGCCGCATTGTAACCCTTGCTTTCGCCGGTCTCTCTCAGGTGAGCGCCGAGATCGCGCATAGCGCTCGCCATGCCGATATTGGTATGGTCGAAGACCCGACCCGTCGGACCGCTGACGAGCGCGCCAGTTGCCACGCAACGGACCGCGAGCGGGACATCGGCAGTGACGACCACGTCACCGACACTGGCATGCTCGGCAATCCAGTTGTCGGCGGCATCGAACGAGGCCGAGACGATGACATTGTGCACCATCGGATCGCGGGAAGGACGCAGACCGGAATTCGCCACGAAGGTCACTTCCATGTCGTGGCGCTCGGCGACCTTGAGGATTTCCGGCTTCACCGGGCAGGCGTCTGCATCGACATAAATCATGAATTTCAATCTGCTTTGATGGAAACGCTAGGAGGCCCCGACGGGCGCGTAGCGGCGGTTCGTTCGGGGTCTCATAATCCGACGGCTGCCATTTGTTCAAGACGTCAGGCTTCCTTCAGTGTGCCTGCCTTTTTCGCCACCCAGGTTGCGATGACATCCATCAGCGTTGGGTTCAGGCAATCATAGGGCGTGAGGCCTAGCTCGTTCAGGCGACCGCGGACACCTGCCATCGCCGAAGGCGGCGTGCCGGATTCGATGATCGACGACACGAAGGCCGCGAATGTCGGCTCCGGCCAGCCACTCTCCTGAAAGCGTTCCGGATGAATGAAATCGAGCCCTTTGAAGGCATGTTCGCGCTCCACCGGTCCGTACATATGAACGCCGCAGGCCTTGCAGGCATGGCGCTGGATCAGCGCATCCGGATCGACGACCTGCAGCTTGTCGCCATTTTCCAGCACCGTGACGTTCTCATGCGGGGTCACGGCGACCACTGAAAAAGCCGCTCCCTTCGGCTTCCAGCATTTCGTGCAGCCGCAGGCGTGATTGTGCGCGATAGTACCCTTGATAGCGACCTTCACAGGACGGTCGACGCAGGCGCAGACCAGCGTGCCGCCGTTGAAATTTGCCTGGCCCTTTTTCACACCGCCGTCGAGGGCGGGGTGCAGCGATACTTGACTTGGCATGTTCAGCTCCTCCTCCTTAGCTGCCCACGGCTCCCAAATCAGGATCAATTTGCGAAAAAGCCGCAGGCCATTTTAAAGTCGCGCCGCATTCCGTCGTCCTCGCCTCAATACAGTACCACGCTTCGGATGCTTTCGCCGGAATGCATGAGTTCGAAGCCCTTGTTGATGTCTTCGAGCGGCATGGTGTGGGTGATCATCGGATCGATCTCGATCTTGCCCTGCATGTACCAATCGACGATCTTCGGCACATCGGTGCGGCCCCGTGCGCCGCCAAAGGCCGTGCCCATCCAGGAGCGACCGGTGACCAGCTGGAACGGCCGGGTAGAGATCTCCTGGCCGGCACCCGCAACACCGATGACCACGGACTTGCCCCAGCCGCGATGCGATGATTCCAGCGCCTGACGCATGACCTTGGTGTTGCCGGTGCAGTCGAAGGTATAGTCGGCGCCACCGATCTGGTCGGCGCCGCGCTTCGTCATGTTGACGAGGTAAGGCACGATGTCGTCGCCGACCTCCTTCGGGTTGACGAAATGCGTCATGCCGAAGCGCTCGCCCCAGGCCTTCTTGTCGTTGTTGAGATCAACGCCGATGATCATGTCGGCGCCGGCGAGGCGCAGGCCCTGGATGACGTTAAGGCCGATGCCGCCGAGACCGAAGACGATCGCGGTCGCGCCCATCTCCACCTTGGCGGTGTTGATGACGGCGCCGATGCCCGTGGTTACGCCGCAGCCGATATAGCAGATCTTGTCGAAGGGTGCGTCGGGATTGACCTTGGCGACGGCGATCTCCGGCAGCACCGTGTAGTTGGCGAAGGTTGAGCAGCCCATATAGTGGTGGATCTTGTCCTTGCCGATCGAGAAGCGCGAAGTGCCATCCGGCATCAGCCCCTGGCCCTGTGTCGAGCGGATGGCGGTGCACAGATTGGTCTTGCGCGACAGGCAGGACGGGCATTCGCGGCATTCCGGCGTGTAGAGCGGAATGACATGGTCACCCTTCTTCACCGAGGTCACACCTGGACCGACATCGACGACGATGCCGGCGCCCTCATGGCCGAGGATCGCCGGAAACAGACCTTCCGGATCGGCGCCCGAGAGGGTGAAATCATCCGTGTGGCAGATGCCGGTCGCTTTCACCTCGACCAGCACTTCGCCGGCTCGCGGGCCCTCCAACTGAACGGTCATCACTTCAAGCGGTTTTCCAGCCTGTACGGCAACGGCGGCGCGAACGTCCATGTCAGATGCTCCTACTGATTTGATTGGGCGGAGCTTTGCACGCACGACGCGGCCCGCTCAAGGGAAAACTGTCCGTGGGCGTGAGTTTCCGCCTCGAATAGGCTGATTGCGCCAATCCCTATACGGCCTGCGTCAAAAGAGCTTTTCAGTTGCGAAAATAATGGCATAGCCATGCACTGCGATGGCCGCGTAGAGGCCGAAGGCAACCAGCATGCGCTCGCCGTCCTTCATCTCTTCGAGCATCTGGCGCGGCTTCACGGAAGCGCCGCTGACGAGGCTAACAAGCGTGAAAACGAGCAGGCCCGCGGTTAGCACGTTCGCCGGCAAACCGATCTCGAATCCGATGCCGAGAATGCACAGGGTGACAACAAAACTGGCCGCAATCTGCGACCTTCGCGTGCGGAAAATTTGCCGGAGCACCTGGCCGCCGTCGAAACGGTGCATCGGCAGCAGGTTCAGCAGGTTGAAAGCGCCGAGGATCAACAGGAAGATGAGCAGAGGTCCACGTGACGCCAAGGGCAGCAGACCGGCATCGGCGAGCTGCGTGGCGACCGCGAGGATCGGGACAAGGAAAGCCGACATTCCTGCACCCATAAGGGCGCAGGTCGCCACCTCGAATAGCGACAGGTAGGGCCTCCCGCCGACCGCGATGCCACCCAGCAATGGTACGAAGATCATCCTGACGGATGCGTGACCGAACATCCGGTAGGCCGCCATATGCCCGAGTTCATGGAAGACAATGACAAGAGTCAGGAATGTCGAGAGCATCAGGCCACCTGCATCGAACCCAAGGAAGGGCCAGAGCAGCAGTGTCGACAACACCGCAAGACCGCCTTGGACCAGAGGTCGCTCAAAGTAGCCCTGTGGCAGCGACTCGCCTGTTTTCAACCATCCATCGAGCGCCTTCATTTCCCGGCGCAGGACGAAATAGCGGAACAAGAGGAACGCCAAGCCACGGTAGCGGTCGGTCTGTTCGATTTCCAGCAGCGCACCATCGGGTGTCGGTCGAATCATACGGCGCTCCCGGTAGTGGTCCCAGAATGTGGGATCCAGCGTGCTGTCATCGATGATGTGAGCCTGGAAGCCGTGGGCATTGCTCGCCATCCATGGCAACGGTTCCAATGCAAGTAGCCGTCGGGACGGCGCGCCGTTCTTGTCGAGATGCCGGTAGGTCTGTTCCACCACGCCGCGCCGATCGGCAAGGGCGTGACTGCTGATGACCGAGTGGTGCCAGGATGCATCCGGACCGGCGGGGTTCATCGCGTTCCAGAGTCTATCGGGGGAGCATCCGTAGGTCCGGCTGAGGCAAATGGTTCTGCGTCCCAGCGGGATTCGCATCAGAAGCCAGAGAAAACCGAGATTTATGACCAGCAAGAGGGTCGCCGATTGCAGCGCCGTCATTTGCTACCTCCACCGGGCATCCCGCCGGTGGGGCCACGATAGGCGGCCAGCCGTTAACAAAACCTAACCAGCGAGGCAGCAAGAGGCGTTAGCGTGCGTCAGGCAAACTCGAGAATGACGGCATCAACGGCAAGGCTCTCTCCGGGCTTGGCGTTGATCTTGCTGACGACCAAATCGCGCTCGGCGCGCAGCACGTTTTCCATTTTCATGGCTTCGACCACGGCAAGCGTTTCGCCCGCTTTGACTTCCTGGCCCTCGACCACGGCAATCGAAACGACGAGACCAGGCATCGGGCAGAGCAGCAGCTTCGACGTATCCGGCGGAAGCTTCACTGGCATCAGCTTATCGAGTGCGGCATGTCGCGGCGTCAATACCTTGGCTTTCAGCGATATTCCCTGCCAGTCCAGCCGGAGGCCATTGAGAACCGGGCGGATCTGCGCAATCACGCTTTGGCCCGCGACCTTGCCGCGCCAAACGGAATCGCCAGGTCTCCAGTCGGTGACGACATTGGAAATCTTGCCGCCAATCTCGATGTCCATGTCGAACGGGATCGTCACGAGCCCATCGACCAGACGTGCATCGACGTAACTGTCACCCAGCCTGACGGTCCAGTCCTCACGGGTCGCGCCGGAGGGGCCGCGCAAGCGATCGGCGAAGCGTTCCCGACGGTTGGCTTCAACGAGAGACGCAGAAAGAGCGACGGCCGCGAGGGTGGCTTGCTGATGTGCGTCCGGTACCATCGGCGCAAACCCATCAGGGTATTCCTCCGCGATGAAACCGGTCGACAGACGCCCTTCGCGCCAGCGGGGGTGCTTCATCAGCGCGGCCAGGAAGGGGACGTTGTGTTCAATTCCGTCGACGACGAAACCGTCGAGTGCCTCGCCCATCGCCTCGATCGCTTCAAGACGTGTCGGGGCCCAGGTGCAGAGCTTCGCGATCATCGGATCGTAGTACATCGAAATCTCGGCACCTTCGAAAACGCCCGTGTCGTTGCGCACGATGGTGTTGCCGGACTTGCCTTCGGCGGGTGGCCGATATCGCGTTAGGCGGCCGATCGATGGAAGAAAGGTTCGGTAGGGATCCTCGGCATATAACCGGCTCTCGATCGCCCAGCCGTTCAGCTTTATGTCGCTCTGCGTAAAGGGGAGCTTTTCACCGGCTGCAACGCGGATCATCTGTTCGACCAGGTCGATACCCGTCACCAGTTCGGTAACTGGATGTTCGACCTGCAGGCGCGTGTTCATTTCGAGAAAATAGAAATTGCGATCACGATCTACGATGAATTCCACAGTGCCGGCGCTTTGGTAGTCCACGGCGCGGGCGAGCGCGACCGACTGCTCGCCCATTGCCGCGCGAGTTTCGGCATCAAGGAAAGGCGAGGGAGCCTCTTCGACGACTTTCTGGTTGCGGCGCTGGATCGAGCATTCTCGTTCGCCGAGATAGACGACGTTGCCGTGTCCGTCCGCGAGCACCTGGATTTCAATGTGGCGGGGCTCGACAACATATTTTTCGATGAAGACGCGATCGTCGCCAAAGGAACTCTTCGCCTCGGAACGAGCCCGGTCGAAGCCGTCGCGGACTTCCGCTTCGCTCCAGGCAATGCGCATGCCCTTGCCGCCGCCGCCGGCAGAGGCCTTGATCATGACTGGGTAACCGATCTCGGCTGCGATCTTTTCCGCGTGAGATGCATCCTCGATGACGCCGAGATAGCCGGGTACGGTGGAGACCTTGGCGGCATTGGCGAACTTCTTCGACTCGATCTTGTCGCCCATCGCCATGATGGCTTTCGGCTTCGGGCCGATGAAGACAATGCCTTCCTTCTCCAGAGCTTCACAAAACGACGCTCGCTCGGAGAGGAAGCCGTAGCCGGGATGAACCGCTTCGGCGCCCGTCTGTTTGCAGGCGGCGATAATCTTGTTCGCCACGAGGTAGCTTTCGGCCGCCGCAGCGGGACCGATAAGAATGGCCTCATCAGCCATCTCCACGTGGAGTGCATCCCGATCCGCATCCGAGTAGACGGCTACCGTCGCAATTCCCATGCGGCGCGCAGTCTTGATGACGCGGCAAGCGATCTCGCCGCGGTTCGCGATCAGGATTTTCTTGAACATGGAGACTCCACCCAAAACATGCGTTCCGAAGTTTTACGCATAAAACCCCGGAACGCACAATCAGCCGAAAGAATATCGGCGGGTCTCAGGCCACGGCGGTTTCGTTGCAGAAACTGTCATCGACGATCCTCAGCCATCGGCTGCGGCGTGGGGCCTCGGCATAATCCGCGAGTTGGAGCGCCGAGAGAATGTCGGCCCAACGCGGATGATTTCCCGCCGGCAGCGTTGCCTCCGCGATCCGCATCATAACGCCCCAAGTGAGGGGCGGCGCACTGATAACGCCGGCATCGCTTATGCCGCGGAGAACCCGCATCATGTAATCGATATCCTGTCGCGTGATGCCCTTTCGATCCACTGCGCGCGATAGCCGATAGCCGCCGACGTTTTCCGCCAGCGCAAGACGTAACTGATCGAGGGCAAAGGCGCGCAACTCATCCGGCACGTTTACCGCGATCTCCATCACGTGCAGAACCAGTTCGAGCTCGAGCTCCGAATTGACCACGCCGTCGGTCGCGACCATGCGTATGAGCCAGGCCACATTGATCTCGTCGAGAGACCCCTGAGGGTAGCTATAGTTGACGATGAAGCCAGCAAGTTGCTCCACAAAGAAGGAGTTCCACTCCGGGCATTTTGCGGGGCAGGAATTGTTCAGCGCCAACATGGCGACAACGTCGTCGGCGGTCCGGATGCCTTCCGGGAAGGTATGCTTGCGCAGCAGACCGATGTCTTCGGTGGTCAGCTGATGCTTCCCGGCAATCACACATGCCGGAAAAGCGAGACGGAATTCGCTCATCTTTTGTCTCCAAGCCTCATCATGAGGCCGAAGGGCCCTTCTACTGCGAGCGAATTGATGATCCCTCAAGAAGCAGTGTTAATGGCGCGCTCAAATAGTCATGACGTTTTTAACGATCGCGCCTGCACACGCTCCCGCCAGATGATGAAGAGACCGGACGCGACGATGATCAGGATGCCGATCCACTTCGAAACGTTGGGAAAATCGCCGAAGAGCGCGTAGCCGAGTACTGTTGCTGAAATGATCTCGAAATACTGGAAGGGTGCGAGCAGCGACAGCGGTGCGAGCCGGAAGGCTCGGACGATAACCATATGGGCATAGCCCGAAATCGTCCCGAGGATCAGCAGCAGAACAAGTCCCAATGCCGAGGAGGGCAAGGAGGGATGGAAATCGCCGATGCCGAGTCCATTACCCACGATCAACGCGACAGCCATGAACACGGTGCCGCCGATACCAGCCATCGTCTGCATGGTCAGCGGGGAGTCAGCAATGCCGATCGCCCGGTTCATGAAGAGATAAAGCGAGTACAGGAAGGCGCAGAAGACGGGCAACAGCGCCTTCAGGCCGAAGATCTCATAGCTCGGCTGAATGACGATCATCGCGCCACCGAACCCGACGACAATCGCCATCCACCGACGCCAGCCAACCCTGTCACCGAGGAAGATAGCCGACAGCGCCGTGAGCATGAGGGGCTCGACAAAATAGATCGCGAATACGTCCGCGAGCGGCATATATTTCACGGCAACGAAGAAGAGCAGGCTCGCCGCCCCATGGAGGGCACCGCGCAACAGATTCATCCACGGGCGCTTGGCGTGAAGCGCCTTGCGGCCGAATACCGCGAAAAGGAACGGCAGCGTGCACACGAGCTGGAAGAAGAAGCGGTAGAATGTCACCTGGCCGGGCGACATCGCCTCGACGTTCGCCATGTATTTGGCGATTGCATCCATCGTCGGCAGCACGAGCATCGCGCCTGCCATCAGGGCCATTCCCTGGAGGGAATTCTGGTGTTCGGGAGGATTGCGCATCCGTGAGATTCTATATTTGGTCCAAGCGGCTATATAGAAAGTCACGGTGCGGGTGAAGGGGGCGGAGGGCACGTTGCAACCCAATGAGCACTCAGCAGGTCGCGAACGATGCGCCGTTATCGTCGTAAGGGTAAACCTTGGTGTAGTAGTCGCGCTCGCATCGTCGGCCTATGTTCGACTGTCGCGCTGAGCCGCCGCGTGATATGTGCGCCTCTAGATCGGCGCATGGGGTCAGAATTTTTCGTTGTGGGATCGTGATGGGTCATGAAGTTCACCTGCTGCCGCTGCTTATCAGTGTGATGGGGCTCGCTGGGATTGCCATTTGGCATATGCAGGGACAGGGACACCCGACCCAGCGCCTGATCGTTCAGATCGCAGTCTTCCTCTCAATGACGGCCGTGCTCGCCTACGCTCGCATTGTGCCGTTCCGCTTCGACCCCGCGGACCTAAACGGCGCCAACGCGTTGATGGTATCGGCCAAGATCCTCTGGTGGGTCCATTTGTCTTGGGCCGTGATCGGTTTCGTTCGTATCTACATCGTCCTGGACGGGCGGCCACGAGAGGCAAGACTGATCCAGGATCTCGTCGTCGCAATCGTCTATCTCGGGGTGCTGTTGTCCATCATGGCGTTTGTTTTCGGCGTGCCGATCGGAACGCTGCTGGCAACCTCTGGCGTCATCGCCATCATTCTCGGTCTTGCCCTACAGAGCACCTTGAGCGACGTATTTTCCGGCATCGCTCTCACACTGGGGCGCCCCTATGTCATCGGAGACTTCATTTACTTGAGCGATGGCACCGAGGGACGTGTTGTCGCCACCAACTGGCGCTCGACTTACCTTTTGACAGGCGCTCATAACATCGTGGTGCTGCCCAATAGCGTCCTGGCCAAGCTGGGGCTGACGAATGTTAGCCGGCCGGACGAGAACCATCAAATCGACCTGTCGATACGGGTTGCCCCGACACACATGCCCCGAACTATTGTCGAAGTGATGCGCACCGTGCTCGACAGCTGCAACCTCATCGTGAAGCAGCCGCCCCCAAACGTCGTGCTTGCCGGCATTGACGGCAGCGCAGTGACTGTCGAACTGCAATTTCGCGTCACCAGCCCGGCACAACGCGGTGCAGCGCGAACCGAAGTCATCGACCTCGTATATCGTCATTGCAAGGCGAACGGCCTGCAGTTGGCGTTCCCCCCGGAAAGCCCACTTGCAGGAGACTACCTAAGAAGCGCGCTGCGTCCCGCGATGCCCCCGGCGCAGAGCCTCATCGACGCCATTTCGATCTTCTCATTGCTGAGCCAGGAAGAGCGCAACGTCCTCGCCGCGTCCGCCAGCCGACGAACTTTTTCCCCGGGGGCCGAAATCGCCCAGGAAGGGGGTCGTCTCGCCAGCCTCATGATCGTACGCGCGGGCATCATCGCAATGAGGAAGGGTGACGAGGAAGTGGCGCGGTTGGCCCCTGGAGACTTTTTCGGGGAACAGGGATCGCTCGCCGGCTTGGCAGAGCAACATGGGCTCTATGCGGTAACGCGCGTAACCGTCTATGAGATCGACCAGACTGCTTTTGCGCCGCTGCTGCGTGAACGACCGGAACTCGCCGAAGACCTGGCTGCCCATCTTGCTCATCGCGAAGGGTTCGGGGTGCATTCCGGCGTACTGACAATCCACAATGAGCGGCGCAGACTGGATTTGCTCAAAGGAATTCGGTCGATTTTTCGCGTGCACCGGGAACACCTGAACCCTTGAGGATCGATCAAGGCGCCCCCATCCCAATCGAAGCCTAGTGTGTTTTTGACACCGCGGTCGGGTACCCGCGGTGGCGTGCCCGGTCATGTTCGCTCTGCGGCAAGAGTCAAGCGGCCCATCGGATCGGCCCAAACCGGCGCGGTCGGTTCGGCAAACCTTCGTATAGATTTGGCAAACCTTCGTATATCTATTGCGCCCCATGCCCGTCGCATAGGATCGGCTTCGGTCACAATCAATGACGTCAACGAAGGAGAAATGCCATGCGAAGGCTCGCAAGTGGCTTGCTTTGGGCAGCGCTGATGGCTGTGCCTGCCGTAGCCGCGGATAAACCCCACAATGCCAAGGTCTCAATCGTATTCGACCATGTGCTCCCGAACGTACCCGGAAAAAGCGTGCGCGGCGTGCTCGTCGAATACGGTCCCGGCGGCTCCAATCCCTCGCATACACACGCCAAAAGCGCCTTCATTTACGCCACCGTGATCGAAGGCAGCATCAAGAGCCAGGTCAACGATGGCCCGGTCAAGGTCTACAGGACCGGTGAAAACTGGATCGAGGTCTCCGGCGATCACCATAAGGTCAGCGCGAATGCGAGCAACACGAAGCCTGCGAAGATTCTTGCCGTCTTCGTCGTCGACACGACCGAGACGGAGCTGACGACCCCCGACAAGTAGCCGTTGCGGTGGGGTGGCAGGAGGCGACGGCAGTGCCGCCTGCTACTGCCTCAATCTCAAAACCTGAGATGTCCTCGGTGGATATCCAACCCTCAAGGAATAGAACCATGAAAATCGTCATCATCGGAGGCACGGGCCTCGTTGGAACGAAAGTTGCAGAGCGCCTGCGCAAGCAGGGACACGATGTAGTGCAGTCGTCCCCGTCGACCGGGGTCAACACACTCACAGGCGAGGGACTCGGCGACGTACTTGCCGGCGCGAACGTCGTACTCGACGTGACCAACTCGCCGTCATTTGAGCCGAGTGCCGTTCTCTCGTTCTTCCAAAGTTCCACAACAAACCTGCTCAAAGCAGAGCGCGCGGCAGGCGTCGGCCACCACGTCGCGCTTTCCATCGTTGGCGTCGAGAGATCGCCCGAGAACGGTTACTTCCGGGCCAAGGTTGCTCAGGAAGATCTCATCAAGAAGGGTGGCATCCCATACACCATCGTCCGCTCCACCCAGTTCCTCGAATTCCTGGGCGGGATCGCCGATAGCGCCACAGTCGATGGGACGGTCCACGTTTCACACGGCGCGTTCCAGCCAATTGCTGCGGACGAGGTTGCAGGCTTCGTCGCTGAGGCCGCTTCTGGTGCTGCCGAGAACCGAACCATCGAAATCGCAGGGCCTGAGAAGAAGCCCCTGAGTGATTTCGTTAAGGGCTATCTCACCGCAATCGGCGACAAGCGAACGGTCGTCGTCGATCCCCAGGCCAGGTACTTCGGTTCGCTAGTCGATGACCAGTCCTTGGTTCCTCTCGGACCAGCCAAGCTTGGCAAGCTGGACGTCAAAACGTGGTTTGCACAACGTCCCCAGGCTGCTGCCTGACCAGATGCGGCCTGGCGGCACCCCGCCGCCGGGCCTGCGTTTTTGAACGCGGGAGATTGCCGGGAGAAGGAAGATGGTCGAACTGCCTCGCCAGGATACCTTCGAGAAAACCGCCGAGACTGACAGAGGAACCACCGATGGGACCCCTGTCGATACGTTGAAGCCGACAGTGCCAGCGAAGTCGAACAGGAGCCTCTGGAAGAGACTATCTCTCGCCTTGGTCCTGCTAGCAGGCGCGGCGTTTGGTGTTCGATACGGCCATTACTATTGGACAGTCGGGCGCTTCATCGAGTCTACCGACAACTCCTACGTGAAGGCCGACTACACGACCGTCGCCCCCAAAGTGGCCGGCTATATCAAGGACGTGCGGGTCAGCGACAATGACCCAGTCACAGCCGGTCAGGTTCTCGCAACAATCGATGATCGCGATTTCCAGATCGCTCTCAACTCGGCACGCGCAGACTTGCAAGGTGCGGAGGCCGCCATTGCCAACCTGGATGCGCAGATTGAACTTCAGGCATCCGTGATCGAGCAGGCGAGGGCCTCAGTCGATGTCTCGAAAGCATCCTACAACTTTGCAAAATCCGATGCGGCGCGAAATGCGCGGCTGACATCAAATGGGTCCGGTACTCTGTCGCGCGCCGAACAGAGCCAGTCCATACTGGATCAGGCGTCTGCAGCGGTAGAGCGCGATCAGGCCGCGTTTGTTGCCGCACAGAACAAAGTGCGAGTCCTTAGGACACAACGCGACCAGATCGTAGCCCAGCGAGATCGAGCCGAGGCGGCCGTCCAGCAGGCCAAACTCAACCTTTCCTACACGAGCATTGTTGCAGCAGTCGACGGAACCGTTGGTGCGCGGTCGATCCGTGTTGGCCAGTTCGTCTCGTCCGGCACCCAGCTCATGGCGGTGGTTCCGCTCCATGCCGTGTATGTTGTCGCGAACTTCAAGGAAACCCAACTCACTTACGTTCGCCCCGGCCAAACCGTCGAGATCAGGGTCGACAGCTTTCCGGATCTTACGGTGAAGGGTCACGTCGACAGCATCTCGCCCGCCAGCGGCCTGGAATTTTCGTTGCTTCCACCCGACAACGCGACCGGAAACTTCACCAAGATCGTGCAGCGCATTCCGGTCAAGATCCTCATTGATGACGAGGGTGTCGCCGGCAAGCTCCGGTCCGGAATGTCGGTGGAGCCTGAAGTGGATACCAAGGCCACCCGGATGTCGGAAGGAATATGAGGATCGGTGCTTCCATGGTCGTGATCGGCAGTCATTGGAAGCCCGAAGGAGTGAGGTCTCATGGCTACTCTTCTGGTCCCTGCCAACAGCAATCAGCAGTTTGCGAAATCGGCCGAGCCCGCGCTGAGTGCTTTTCGGATGTGGTGCGCGGTGGTCGGCTCAACGCTCGGCGCGTTCATGGCCGTCCTGAACATTCAGATTGTCAACGCATCACTGGCAGACATCCAGGGAGCCATAGGAGCCGGGAAGGACGATGGAGGGTGGATATCGACCTCCTATCTGATCGCCGAGATTGTCGTTATTCCCCTCACGGGCTGGCTGGCGCGCGTCTTTTCTGTCCGCACCTATCTCCTAGTCAACGCCGCCCTGTTTCTGGTCTTCTCGGTTACCTGTGCCTTTGCAGCTAACCTGCAACAGATGATCGTGCTGCGCGCGATCCAGGGCTTTACCGGCGGCGTCCTCATCCCCATGGCATTCACCATCATCATCACGTTGTTGCCGAAACCCAAGCAACCGATCGGCCTCGCGCTGTTTGCGCTGTCGGCAACCTTTGCTCCCGCCATAGGACCGACGATCGGGGGCTACCTGACGGAAAACTATGGTTGGGAGTTCATCTTCTACGTCAATCTGGTTCCGGGATTGCTCATGATTGCAATGCTCTTCGTATCTCTGGAGCCCGCCCCGATGAATTTGGGTCTGCTTGCCAAGGGCGACTGGCCGGGCATCGTGATGATGGCCGTTGGATTGGCAGCCTTGCAAACGGTGCTCGAGGAAGGGAACAAGGAAGACTGGTTCGGATCCGACTTCATCGTTCGGCTATCGGTCATTGCCGTGGTGTCGCTTACGCTGTTTCTCATCATCGAGATAAAGTCGGCTCACCCACTTCTGAACCTGCGGCTGCTCCTGCGCCGCAATTTCGGTTTCGGTGTCGTTGCCAATTTTCTGCTGGGAATGGCACTCTACGGTTCGGCCTTCATCCTGCCGATCTATCTCTCACGGGTTCAAGGATACAATTCGGAGCAGATCGGGGCCGTTCTTGCCTGGACGGGCATACCGCAGCTTCTGCTCATCCCGCTTGTACCGCGGATGATGAAGGTCTTCGACGTCCGTTTGCTGATCGTCGTCGGATTCAGTCTATTTGCGGCTTCGAACTTCATGAATGTCTATATGACCGCTGACTATGGAAGCGACCAGCTTTTCTGGCCGAATGTCGTGCGTGCGGTCGGACAGGCGCTCGTCTTCACGCCGCTTTCGGCGATTGCAACAGCGGGTATCGAAGAGCAGAACGCCGGATCGGCGTCTGCTCTGTTCAACATGATGCGCAATCTCGGCGGCGCTGTCGGAATTGCTTCCCTGCAGACTTTCCTGACGAAGAGGGAGCAATTTCACTCCAACATTCTGACCAATGCGGTCAGCGCCTTTGAGGAAGCGACTCGTAATCGTGTCGCGCAGTTGACGGCCTATTTCATGAGCCACGGCGTCAGCGACCAAGCAACGGCAACACACAAGGCCGTTGTCGCGATCGCGCTCAGAATCAGGAAACAGGCCAACATCATGGCCTTTAGCGATACTTTCTTCCTGTTGGGGGTGGCACTCGTCGTGGCCTTGCTTGCCTCGCTCCTGCTGAAGAAGCCCGGCCAGCTCTCCGAGGGTGGGGCGCACTGACTGCTACAGCCGACTGTGTAAGCTTGGAGCAAGCTGAAGTTGCAACTTATCTTCCACATCACGTCGATATGGAGGAATGAAAAACGTGCGAGTAAATTCTGATAGTTCGGTCTACAGCCTCATGATGCCAACGTCGCGTAAAGCGCCGTCTGTTTCCGACGAGAAGCTGCAAGTTGTGTCGGCGCCCAAGGCCCCGGCCGTTCGTTCGGACGATCAGCTCATCGATGATTTTTACGCGCGCCTGACCAAACAGCAGCTCGATTGGGCCGACAGCAACAAGGACAGCACTGTCACCAAGAGCGAATACATGGATTCACAGGCACGCCTTGCGAAGATCGACAATCGTGTGTTCGATCCTGCAACCGCCGAGCAGTATTGGAACAAGCTCGATCCCACCGGCAAAGGATGGCTCGACGAAAGCGAGTTGCGCGAAGGTTACGAGAACCTCCTACCGGTCAGTGTCGGACATCTGGATGCGAACTACGCCGAGCGTCTCCGCACGAGGCAGGGGTAGCGTCCATCGAGACCGCGAATTTCCCGTGATCTCTCACGCGACATCTTGCACGGACATGCTCGTGAACAGCCACTCGTGGAAGGAAAGCGTCCCTGTTGCGATGATGCAAGAGGGTAGAAGGCCGTCCTTCGAGAGGGCAACGCCGAAATAGCGGGCAGTAGGGTCGAGGACGACCGGACGGGGGTCTTCCGCGGCGGTAAGAAGCTCCTGCGCGATTTCCACCAGTTCAAAAGCTTCAGGGCCGCCGATCTCAACAATTGAGTTCGACGGCTTCGCGGTCGCCAAGTTGGTAATCGCGCCAGCCGCTTCGTCGGCAGCTATCGGTTGGACACGAACAGAAGGCACTCTCAGCGTTTCGTCCACGGCGCTTGCATCGACAATCCCATTGAAGAACTCGAACATCTGCGTCGAGCGTGCAATCGTGAACGGCAACCCGGAGGCTCGTATCAGGTTTTCCTGCACCAGCTTTGCGCGAAAATAGTCGTTCTCCACCAGTCGATCGACAGCAACAACCGACAGCGCAAGGTAGTGTGTCACTCCGGAAGCTTTCGCGGCGGACAGAAGGTTGCCGCTTGTTTTCCTGAAGAAGTCGAGTGTATCTGTCTCTCCGAATGATCCGGTATTCGTCACGTCAATGACGACATCTGCTCCGGACAGTGCACGTTCCACGCCTTCACCCGTGTAGGCGTTGACGCCTGTGCTCGTAGAGGCTCTTGTGATGTCGAATCCATCGCGTTCAAGGATGCGAGCGATCTTGGATCCCATCATGCCGGTTGCGCCGATAACCGCGATCTTCATCTCATGCCCCTCGTAGTTTGCTGTCTCATTCGATCCGTCTCGATTTTTGGGGTGCTGTTAGGTTCGGTTGTTGGTCGAAGAAGGTCAATGCAAACCAAGGTTTGGGGTGATCGGGCCGGCACTGTCGCCGGTCGTTGCGGCTCCCTAGGTCGCCCCCGAGACGTAAACCAAGGTTTACCATCCCAGGATCTCTAACTCGTGATAAGTTGGCGGTGAGCACAATTCCGCGAGCGGCGAACCCATCACGGGAGGGGCGAGCGGGAACCGGCCCTTCAACATCGGGAGTGCGATTGGTGAGCGTTCGCCTTTTAGTCGAGGTGAGATCATGGAAAACTTGGCAAAGAAGGCGGATTTATCCGCCGAACCTATCGTTCACGTCATCGACGACGACAAGGAGATCCGGGAGTCTTTGCTCGATCTCTTCATGATCACGAACAGGCGCGCCTCTGCCTACTCCACCGGTCCTGATTTCCTTAAGACTGTTGACACGACCGCGCCCGGTTGTGTCGTGGTCGACCTTCGAATGCCCGAAGGCAGCGGCTTGGATGTCCAAAGCGAACTCATCAGCATGGGAAGCAGGATGCCCGTGATATTTCTGACCGGCCACGCGGACGTTCCGGCGAGCGTCAGAGCCATGAAGGCGGGAGCCACCGATTTCATCATGAAGCCATTCGTCAACCGGGATCTACTCGATGCGGTGGATCACGCAATTCAACTGGACGGCGAAAGACGAAAGATTGAAGCCGAACAGGCTCATGTCCGGTCACTGGTCGACACGCTGACCCCGCGAGAGCATGAGGTCATGCTTGCCGTTGTCAGTGGGCTTATGAACAAACAGATCGCCTTTGAACTCGGGATCAGCGAGATGACTGTGAAGCTCCATCGGATGAGCGTGATGCGAAAGATGCAGGCTCGCTCTCTTGCCGACCTTGTTCGCAGAGTCGAGAAGCTCCAGACCCGTTGATCCGGCGGTACGAAACGACGACGCCGGAACACCCGTCAGCCTCCAGCGCAGAATACTAATGGCTGAGATATTCGAACTGCCGAACCAACTCCGCCAGGGACGCCGCCCGCATCTTTTTCATGGCACGCCCACGATGGAGCTTCACCATGATCTCGCTGATGCCGAGTTCAAAGGCGATCTGCTTGTTCATCAACCCGCTCACGACGAGTCCGATGATCTGGACTTCGCGTGGGGTGAGGGTGGCAGCTCGCTCCAGTATTTCTTTGCGATACGCTCGCTGGGTCTGCCGCTCCCGATCGATGGTGAACGCCGTTTTGATCGCCTCGACAACCTCGTGTCGCTGCAACGGTTTTGGCAGAAAGTCCACGGCGCCCGCCTTCATGGCATTGACGCTTGTCGTCACGTCCCCGTGTGCCGTCATGAAAACCACGGGAAGGTCATATCCACGTGTCTTCAGTTCCTTCTGGAATTCGATGCCGTTCAGATCGGGCAGTCGCACGTCAAGAAGAATGCAGCCACCCGCATCCTGCGAGGCTTGGCTGAAGAAATCGAGGGCCGCATCGAAGCCCAAGGCGTGAATTCCAAGTGACTCGAGCTGATCAATAAGTGAAATGCGAAATTGCTCGTCGTCTTCCACCACATGGACGGTCTGCTGAACCAGAGGTTCGCCTGTCTGCATAGTAGGATTGGCCATGAACGTCCCCCGGACAGCTCATTTGCTCATGGTATATTAGCCATCGCAATTTTCGCAGACAAGTAAGCGAATGTTGCATGAGGAAGCTCCGAGCGCTTTCTGCACCGCGGGCCTTGCTGGTGGCTATCCTCTTGGAAACGGGAGGAACCGGAAATAGCAACAGGCCTGAACCTTCTGTTATAGTGGGACGATGGACAGTTTCGAGTGCGGGATATGGAGCGGAATGGGGCAAGAGGCTGGCCTACAAATACGACGCCGATCGGCAACGTTTCCTTGACGGACTGCGCTGCGCCGGCCTCCCAGAATAGCATTTTGAGTAGGTGTTTCGCGCATTTAGGCGCCGCAGCCTCAGTTCTGCTCGTTCCAATATCTTTGCCAGAGGTCGAGCCTGGGCTTCAGCGGATCGGGCCCTACGATCGCGCCGTCGTTGGTGAAGTTGATGAGTTTATCGGTATTGGGGTCGTAGATGGGCCAATATGGCCGTGAGCCACCATTGGGATCGCCCTTTCTTGCAAAATCGACCCAATAGCCACTCGCAAGTGCGGCCATGGCCCAGTCGGCAGGCGTAACCTTGTCTTTCACCAATGCGGCTGGGATGTCGAACATATACGGAATCTCAAAGCCGTGCGGAGTGCCTTTCCATTTCGGATCATCGCGCAGCGCCTCGGCGACATAGGAGAAGCGATACCACCAGGTCGGCTGACCTGCTCGGATCATCTCGTCAGCGAGATGGCGAGACGGCTCAACGAGCGTCTTGTCTGCGAAAAGCTGCTGTCTGAGCTCTTCGAGCGTCTCTCGGTTCCCGGGGTCATAAAGCGCGCGAGCCTCTGCCGCAGCCTTCCCGAATATCTGGAACAGGTCGTCTTTCGTCGCGGCCTGGCCGATACCAAGATCACGACTATTCGCTCCGACAATGACGGGCACTGGCGCTTGACGTCCTGCTGCGAAGGCCGCCTCGGGCGTTTCGAGCAAAAACCGTCCATCAAGGATAGGTCCTGAAATGCCGATGACCGGCTTGCTTGTCGACATTCCCGCCAGCGCCTCTGGTGCCGATGCACCCTCGGTCAGCTTTTCAGCAGGTAGCGCCCGGAGCGCTGCGAGAGCGCCGGAATCGGTGCCAGTGATTCCGAGAGAGTCGGCAAAGTCCAACGCGGCTTTCTCCGCTTGCTTCAGCGATGACAGCGGCAAGCTTTGGGCACGCGCCGTGGGAGCGCCCGGCGACTGCAAAATGGCTGCCTGGAAGAGCCCTCGCGACAAAGGCGACACCATGTGAGCCATCACCGAGCCGCCGCCTGCTGACTCTCCGAATATGGTCACCCTCTTCGGATCGCCGCCGAAGGCCTTGATGTTCTGTTGCACCCATTTCAAGGCTGCAAGCTGGTCCATGTAACCATAGTTACCGACCGGTTCATCAGGAGATTCCTCTATGAGCCCAGGATGAGCGAAGAAACCCAACCGTCCCAGGCGGTAGTTCAAGCTGACGAACACAACTCTCTGCGCGGCGAGCTGGTCGCCGGGGTACTGAAGGGTATTCCCGTGTACAAGAGCGCCGCCGTGTATCCAAACCATAACCGGAAGCGGTGTCCTGGAACGTTTGACTGGTGTCCAGATGTTGAGAGTCAAACAGTCCTCGGACTTTGGCAAATCATCGGCCTGCACGCATGAGGGACCGAAGTTCCGCGATTCCCTGACGCCATTCCATTTCGACACCGGTGTTGGATTGCGCCATCGCAGATTACCAACAGGCGGAGCGGCGTAGGGTATGCCTTTGAAGCTAATGACCGTGCCTGTCGTCTCACCTCGCAGCATTCCGCTGTCGATTTGAACGGTATCGTCTGCAGCATCAGTTCTTGGTGCAAAGATCATCTGACACGTTGCGACCGCCAAAACGACCAAGAATTTGCTACTGCGGTCTACGGGCACCATCCCCTCCAATCACCAGATTCTGACGGTCTGCAGGTAAAAATACTCCCCTCTGGCGACATCAAAAAGCGTTCATCCGCTCACGACAAATGCTGTGCTAACGCACCCATTTCGCGTGCGTCGTGTCTGCGTGCATCTGATCGCGGACGCTTCACCTCAAACATGATGCTTGAAATATTGCACCTCGCGCTCGTGCTTCTCAGCCGCTTCGCGTGATTTGAACGTGCCGAGATTTTTGCGCTTATGGGTCTTTGGATCGACCTTGCGTGAATAGAGCCGATACTCGCCGGATTTCAGCCTACGGATCATGACAGCCTCCTTCGTGGTAGTCCGTAAATTCCAAAAAGACTTGAAGGTTCCCGTTTGCTGCGGTGGCATGAGATGTCCCGCTTGCCGGCGTAACTCACACGTTGGGCGGGTGCGCGCGACCAGCGGCAACAGGAGATTACTCTTTTCTTCAAACACTCGTGATCGGAACGCCACTCGGTTGGACTGAACCCTAAAGCGGGCGTAAAAAGCAGTGCGAGCAACTACAGTGCCGCTCAGGGGAGAGCAAACGATGGCGCCGGGCCTTGCTACAGCTGCTAATTCGCCCATAGGAGCCGCCAAGACCGTCGAGAAACTGTCAGGCAATGGCTGGGCTATGGATGCCAGCGGGAGGTGGACCTATCTGTCCCATGATCTGCAGCTCGCGCTCGCGAAGACCCCGGAAGACCTGAATGCGTGGTGGAGTGAAGGAGAGGGGGCCTGGAAGCAGCTGGTTCACCCCGACGACTTCGAACGTGTTGCCGGGGAGTGGCGGCATTGCCTTCGGTCAGGGTATCCGTTTGATAGTGAATTCCGCATCAGACGCAGGACCGGCTTTGGTTGGGTACGAAGCTCCGGTCGATCCATCCTGGACGACTCTGGCGACATTGTTGGCTGGTACGGAACCTCGCTCGATATCGATAGCGACCGAAAAACTGTCGACGCCTTGCATGACCGGGAGCTCGAACTCTCGCTGTTGGTGGATTCCGTACCGAGCCATCTTTGGCGGCTGACACCCGAGGGAGAACCGAGCTTCTTCAACAAGAGAATGATCGACTATCTCGGCCGGGACGTCAGCGATATCCAGATTCCTGGCCTCAGCCGGCTGGACGCCATGATCGAGATGGCAATTCATCCGGAAGATGCGGAAGAGTTCGGCGGCGCACTCAATCAGAGCCTGGTAACAGGCGAGAGCTTCTTCATGAGATATCGCCTGCGTCGCCATGACGGCGTTTACAGGTGGATGTCCAGCCGTGCGGAATCGGTGCGAGACCACGATGGCCGCATCGTCCAATGGTACGGCCTCTGTCACGACGTCAACGATCAGGTCGCCACCGAGGAGGCGCTCAGGCGAAGCGAATGGCACCTGCAACGCTTGATCGATGCCTTGCCGGTCCACATCTGCAGTTGGACAGCAGCGGGAGAGCTTTCTTACGTAAGCAAGCGCTTTCTCGAAGAAGCCGGATTGTCGAAGGCGAGCTTTTCGGAGTTCGCGAAGGCCGCGCTGGACTTGATCCATCCGGACGACGTCGCGCAGGTTCGAGGTCAGGCTCTCCAATGCATTCAGAAGGGCGACGCATTCTCAATGAGATATCGCCGACGACGGAAAGACGGAACTTTTCGTTGGACGGCCGACAGGTTCGAGCCCCTGCGCGGTACTAACGGCACTATTGTTGAATGGTATGGCCTTTCAGTTGATGTCGATGAGGAGATGCGGATTCAACAGTCGCTGCGGGAGAGCGAGCACTCTCTTCATCAGCTGGTGGAGACACTGCCGGCACTCATCTACTGCCTGGCCCCTGATGGCAGGCCGATCTATCGCAGCCAGAAGCTGAGCGAATATCTGGGCTTCAGGATTGAGGAAGATGCAGAAACCGGCAAGAGCCTCCACGCCACCTTGGAAGCGATCATCCATCCCGAGGACCTCCCCGCCGTTAAGAGAAAATACAGCCAGTCGCTGCCGACAGGAAAGCCGTACGCGATGAGGCACCGAATGCGGCGGTTCGACGGAGAATATCGCTGGATGGAGACCCGGGCACTGGCGATGTACAATGCGGAAGGTGAAATCGTTCAATGGAACGGCGTGTGCCTCGACATCGACGATTGGCTTCGTGCGCAGGAGGAACTGCGACTAGCCCAGAGGAACCTTGCCAGGGCCAGCCAGGCGGCAAGCCTGGCTGAGCTCACCGCATCGATCGCGCACGAGATAGGTCAACCGCTCGCGGCGATGATCTCCAGTTCCGACGCGTGCCAGCAGTGGCTGAACGCAGAACCACCGAATATGGAGCGAGCCCAGAAGGCGCTGGATCGTGTTGTGAGAAGTGCGAATACCGCGACGGATGTCGTGAACCGCATTCGGGCGCTTTTCAAGCATTCCGACGACTCACGTCGTGTCAACGCATTTGGTAACGTGGTTACCGAAGCGCGCGACCTGATGGCAGAAGAGGCACTGAGACGAGGCGTCCGGATAAACTCGCGTATCGACAGCGATCTTCCGCCGCTGTTCTTCGATCACATTCAAATCCAGCAGGTCCTCGTCAATCTTATCCGGAATGCGATGGAAGCGATGGATGCGGCTCCAGATCGCCGCCTCCTGCAGCTGCGCGTGCGCCGTGATGAAGACTGGGTTCACACGGAGATCACCGACAATGGTCCGGGCGTCGACAATCCTGACCGCATTTTCGAGCCGTTTTTTACGACAAAGGGGCAGGGGATGGGAATGGGGCTGGCGATCTGCAGGTCGATTCTCGAATCCCATGGCGGGAGAATCTGGGTTGAGAAAAATGATCCGAATGGCGCAAAATTCGTCTTCTCGCTACCGGTGAAAGCCGAGGCGGCCCGGGCGTCATAGCCTTCCTAAAGGTTCCGATCGCTCAGACCGTGACTGCCGCTTCAATGGCTGAGCGGAGTTCGCCACCGGCAAATGGTTTGAAAAGACAGGTACCCGTGCGTTTTGCTTCTTTGATAAGCGCATCCTGAGCATGACCGGTCATGAACACAACAGGTATGGTGATGTTCCGCCGTCGTAGCTCATTGCAGAGGTCGATGCCACTCATGCCAGGCATCGAAATATCGAGGACAAGACACTTCGTATCCCGGATTCGGGGGAATGCGAGGAAATCGGCAGCCGATGCGAATGTCACCACGGAATAGCCAGACACCTCCAGCAGATCGAGCAGCGATTCCCTCACTGCTTCGTCGTCATCTATGATCGCAATTAGCGTCGGATGCATGTTCTTCGTTTTCTGATCAGCACAAACCTGGTGGTTGCTTGCCGGACGTGACTTCCTTCCGGCTGTCCATGTCGTTTTGTCGAAGGATGAATGAGAAAGTGGTGCGCCGGTTCAGATGCGATGCCGTGCGCCCGTTCAACGGGTCTGCGGCGCAACCCGATCCGCTCAAGAACTTGTGCTCCCTAGGTAGCCGCCCGTCCGGGTTTGGTGCGACCCAGACGGCCAAGGCACCATTCAGGGCGCTCGCCCGGCGGCAAACGCGTTGGCTATCTACCCGCAGCAGGTCAACGAGGACGTCAATCGATCCTAAATGCGAGCAGGCTGAATCTCTGATGCTATCCAGGTCCAGCTGAACAGGATCGTTGTTTCGGTCAGAGGTCACTTGTGTTGTGGATGACATAGCTTCTCACGCTCTCGATTAGGTCGTATCATGAGCCTGAGGATACAACTCCCGTAAGGTTATGCGGACAGCGCGAAGGCAAAGAGCCTTTTGGCAACCTTGTTTGAAAGCACGTGCTTTTTCCGGATTTAGATTACGCCGATAAGTAGGCGCTCGCATCCCCAACACAAGTATATCTTGAGGGTCTGGTGCGTTCGGCCATGACGGCTAATCGCGCCATGAGTGCGCTCTTTTGCGCGATCTTTTGAGGATCCCGTGAATCGCTAAGGACGTGTCGTCAACAGGGCGGCGGCTCGCCCGAATCAAGCAGGGGAATGCCAGAACACCACAGTCGCTGCAAAGATGAGAGCCGTGCTTACCACAGCAGGAGGTAGCAGCCGATATCGACTGACTCCGTTGGAAACAGAGCCTCATGGCCTGCCAGGTGGCGTCGTCGCAAATCTATGCAAAGATTGTGAGGAGCTCTAAACGCTGGGCCACAAATGCGCCTCAGCAGGTTCAATGCTATCAATCCCATTGGGATTGAATGGTGCGGTCGAGAAGACTCGAACTTCCACGGGTTGCCCCACAGCGACCTCAACGCTGCGCGTCTACCAATTCCGCCACGACCGCATCGTGGTAGGTGCCGATTTGTGCCGGCGGGGCAGCATGTAGCAAAAGCATTTCGGGTACACAAGGGCGATATGACAGATTTTTTCAAAAGAAATCACAGCATTTGAATCGTGCTCGAAACGGGACCATATAGGCCTTCGCAGCGCTGCCTCCGCAGTCGCAGCACAAGGAATGGCCATGCTACGCAAAGATCTTGAATTCTCCATGATGCCCCGAGAAGGCTCGCGGCCGGTCCGATGGCGGATCGCCGACGGTCTCGTGCCCTATGAGGAGGCTGTGGAAAACATGGAGCGCGAGGTCGCGGCGATCGCAGACGGCGGTGACGAGCTCGTCTGGCTCGTGGAGCATCCGCCTCTCTACACGGCGGGGACGAGCGCTGATGCCAAAGACCTGGTCCAGCCCGACCGGTTCCCCGTCTTCGCAACAGGACGCGGCGGTGAATATACCTATCACGGGCCGGGCCAGCGTGTTGCATACGTGATGCTGGACCTGAAGCGCAGGCGTCAGGACGTGCGTGCCTTTGTTGCCGCGCTCGAGGAAGTGGTCATTCGCACGCTTGATTCGATGAACGTCCGCGGCGAACGGCGCGAGGACCGCGTCGGTGTCTGGGTTCGCAGGCCTGACAAGGCGGCTCTACCCGACGGCACGATGGCAGAAGACAAGATTGCGGCACTGGGGATCCGGCTGCGGAAATGGGTGACCTTTCATGGATTGTCGCTGAACGTCGAACCCGATCTCGATCACTTCAGTGGAATCGTTCCATGCGGGATTTCCGCCCATGGCGTCACGAGTCTGGTCGACCTCGGCCTGCCGGTCATGATGACTGATGTCGACATCCGGCTTCGCGAGGCATTCGAATCGGTTTTTGGTGAGACAGTCACCGAGGGGTGACGCAATAAAGAAAGGGCCGGATGACCGGCCCTCGGCAATCGATTGCTATTTGTCGCCGATGTCGCGGCAGGCATCGGTATGTGACGCTCCGCTATCGCCGCCAGCCGTATGCACCCCGGAGTTCGTCCTCATGTAGTCGCAGTCGGGCAGTCGCCTGACGCTTCCCGTTGTCATCCTGTCGACGGGAGCCGACATCCGGGCTGGCGCAAATCCGTCGCTGTCATTCGTGTAGTCGGAAGAGTATTCCGGTGCCTTGCGGTTGGCGTAGTGAATTGGCTTTTTCGCCGTCATCTGGACGGGCGCAAACCCGTCGCTATCGTTGCTGTAGTCGTTCGAGTACTGTTGGGCAAAGGCTGCACTTCCTAGGCCGAGGCTGAGGACAAGAACGGAAGCGGCGGCCGCAAATCTGAAACGCATGGGATAACTCCTCAATTCATCGTTGCATTGACAACGACACCAAACCCTCGGCAGGACTTAGTTCGCGCTCAAATTGCGGCAAGAATGCGGGCAAAAAATCACACGAACGGTGCCGTTTTATCAAATGAAATCACAGATCCGCGACCGAAATTGACCGTTTCGTGATGGAACATTCTCTCTCATTCGGAAAGCGCGCGCTTCCGGATTTACACAACCATAAGCAGATTAATTGTCCACGCAGCCGCCGCTACTTTCGTAACTTCTCCCACCGTTTGACCAGCCGCTCGCGCTTGAGCCTGGAAAGGCGCTGTATCCAAAAGATGCCGTCGAGCTGGTCAATTTCGTGCTGGATGCAGACGGCGAGGAAGCCCTCCGCTTCCTCCTCGTGAACGACGCCCGTCAGATCACGGTATCGAACACGAATTGCCTTTGGCCTGATGACCTCATCAGTCATACCGGGCATGGAGACGCTCCCTTCGACATGGCGAATCGTGTCGTCTGACACTGACACAATCTCCGGATTGACGTAGTGTCGCACGCCTTCGTTTCGGCCAAGCTCAATGACGGCTACCCGCAGAAAGACGCCGATGTGGGCAGCAGTGATACCGACACCTGGCGCCGCCCGCATCGTATCCAGCAAATCGTCCGAGAGGTCGCGCAGCCTCTGGTCGAAGAGTTCGACGGGTTCGCAAACGGTTTTCAGGCCAATGTCGGGAAAGCGCAATATGGGTCGGACAGCCACTGGCAAAGTTCCTGTTTTGAGATGCGCGGAAACTATCGCTGCGCACGCGCATTGTCATCCACGCGAGGCGTTTGCGGCTGGACGGACTTCAAGCTTTGAGCTAGCACGAAGCTATATAATTCGGCGCTTAGTCATTGAACTTCAAACGGGATGCGAGGGCGGCAACCATGACGAACGACGCAGAAGAGCTCGTCCGCCCGCGTCCAGACAGCGGCGACGCCGACATCTATGATGAAAATGGCAACGTCCGAGGTGATTTCCTGGCGCTGGTCGGTGCCGCGATTGCCGATCGCGATACGATCTTCCTGCGCCAACACGTCGCCCGCCTGCACGAATCTGAAATAGGCGACCTTCTCGAATCGCTGCAGCCCGACCAGCGACTTGCGCTCGTTCGCCTGCTTGGCGACGAGTTCGACATGACGGCGTTGACGGAGGTCGACGAAACGATTCGTCGCGAAATCGTCGACCAGATGCCGAACGAGCAGATCGCCGCAGCGATCGGCGAACTCGATTCGGACGATGCCGTTTACATTCTCGAGGACCTCGACACCGAGGATCGCGAAGAAATCCTCGCGCAGCTGCCGTTTACCGAACGTGTAAGGCTGCGGCGCGCGCTCGACTATCCGGAAAGCTCGGCCGGCCGTCGTATGCAGACGGAGTTCGTCGCGGTCCCGCCGTTCTGGACGGTCGGGCAGACGATCGACTACATGCGCGACGAGGAAGACCTGCCGTACTCATTCTCGCAGATCTTTGTCATCGACCCGACATTCAAGCTGTTGGGCGCCGTCGATCTGGACAAGATCCTGCGTACGAAGCGGCAGACCAAGATCGAATCCATCATGCGGGAGACGAATCATCCGATCCCCGCGGAGATGGACCAGGAAGAGGCCGCCCAGCTTTTCGAACAGTACGACCTTCTCTCCGCCGCCGTCGTCGACGAGAACGACAGGCTGGTCGGAGTGCTTACGATCGATGATGTGGTCGACGTCATTCACGAGGAAGCCGACGAAGACATCAAGCGTCTGGGCGGTGTCGGCGACGAAGAGCTGTCGGACAATGTTTTCTCAACCGTCCGCTCTCGCTTTCTCTGGCTCGTGATCAACCTCGGAACGGCCTTGCTGTCTGCAAGCGTCATCGGGTTGTTCGACGAATCGATCGAGAAGATGATTGCGCTCGCGGTGCTGATGCCAATCGTGGCATCCATGGGCGGCAATGCGGGCACGCAGACGATGACGGTTACCGTCCGCGCGTTGGCGACCGGCGACATCGACATCTACAACGCCGGCCGCATCATACGCAGAGAGGCGGGGGTCGGCGTCGCCAATGGCGCGCTGTTCTCCGTCATCATGGGGGCCATCGCCGCCACCTGGTTTCACGACTACCAACTGGGCTTCGTGATCGGCGCAGCGATGATCATCAACCTGTTTGCTGCCGCCCTTGCCGGAATTCTCCTGCCGTTGCTCCTGCATAAGGTCGGAGCCGACCCAGCCATTGCGTCGTCGGTTTTTGTCACGACAGTAACCGATTGTACGGGCTTTTTTGCCTTTCTCGGTATCGCTACATGGTGGTTCGGGATTTAGCCGGCTCGAATTTCCGCGCAGAAATTGACTATTACGTAAAAGTCAATATTATTGGCACCCTTAATGGTGGGGAGCCCATGCCGGTCAGCAAGTACTATAGCATAACCGAATTGACGCGCGAGTTTGGAGTATCGACGCGTACGCTGAGGTTCTACGAAGACGAAGGATTGATCCATCCAGAGCGGCGCGGACGCACCCGGTTGTTCCGTCCGGCAGACCGCCGCCTGATCCAGGAAATCCTGCGTGGCCGGCGCATCGGTTTCACCATTGCGGAGATCCGCGAGATCATTCAGGTCTACAAGGAGCCGCCGGGCGAGTTGGGCCAGCTGAAGCTCCTGATGAAGCGCGTCGACGAGAAGCGCGAAGACCTGCGCCAGAAGCGCAAGGACATCGACGACACCCTGGCCGAGCTCGACAATATCGAAGAGGCATGCCTCGGTCGTCTGGCCGATATCGGCGTCGGCACCTGATTATTGCGTGTTGGCGCTGCACTCGCTCGCCAACGCCATGATCCGCCCGTCATCCGGCGTGACGGCGCCAGACTGGAATTCCGTGAAGAGCTTTTGCGTCCTCAGCGCATCGAGGGTGCACTGGCAGAAGCTGCGGCATAGCGCTTCGCCTTCCTGCATCATGCACGAGGCATTGCATTGCCTCAGGTAGGTTTCGACCGGGTCCGGCTTAGCGGGCGGAATGATCACGGAAAGTCCGTAGGCAACTGCGATCAGCACCGGCTGATGAATGAGGTAAAAGGCGAGGCTATGACGCCCGGCCCTTGCCGGCAGGCTTGAGCCGGTGCCAAGCTTTGCAAGCCTCGCGGGAAGCCCCGTCCTCAGGGCGAGCAGAGCCGTCGTCATGCCAAGCAGGAAGGGCACCGCCCAAGGAAAGATCGGGACGTAGTCGTTCGACCGTTGCGGCATCTCTGCCAGGCCGATCCAGGCGAGGTAGCGCGGATTGAAGATCGGCGAGCGCAACAGGTTGGGCGCGACCCAGGTATCCACGACCCATGCCGCGGTAACAGCAGCGGTCGCGGCGATGGCAACAGGCAAGGGCAGACGCAGGAAGACAAGCCCCAGCAGGCTGAGGACTGCGATGCAATGGAGAATGCCGAAGAATATCCATTCGCCAGGGAAGACAAACCGCGTCACCACCGAGATCGCAAGCGCTGCGGCAACGATCATCCCAAACCGCTTCCAGAACGGGCGCCAGCGGATCTCCGGCGTGTTTGCGAGGACCAGGCTGACGCCGACAATGAACAGGAAGGTCGATGCGATGGCGCGGGCATAGAGCTTCAGCCAGCCGGTTTCAGCAGTACCTGGGGGGAGGTAGCCCATGAACTCCATGTCCCAGGTGAAATGATAGGTCGCCATCGCCAGCAGGGCGACACCGCGCGCTGTGTCCAGCAAGCCAATGCGAGGCGGCTTAACGCTCGCATGTGTTTCCGTCGCCAGAGCGGTCATTCACAATCCCTCGGATGAGTCGTTGCCGTCGTTCGACGGCTTGGCGCGGGGAATAGGAGAAAGGTGGAGATTTGATGGCGGCCGGGCATCCATGATCGCCAGCCGCGCTTCAGAGAAGAACTGCCGCCTTGTCAGGACCACGATCACGATCGTCGTCGTCAGCATGAAAACATAAGGGTTGATGAACCAACCGAGGTAGCCGATCGAGAGGAAGATGGCGCGCAGCCCCTCGTTGAAATGACCCGCGGCAATGATGTTCATGCGGATGACGCGTTCCGCCGCGCGCTCGGCGGCAATCACATCGTGTTCGCTGTCGCGCATCATCGGGATTGAGCCGAAGAGGATGGTGCAGTAGTTGAAGAGGCGATACGACCAGCCGAATTTGAAAAAGGCGTATCCGAAAAGCGCCGCGAGGCCGCCGACCTTCATTTCAAAGACGGCATGCCCGCTATGAAAGACGAAGGGCAGGTCGGCGAAGACGGCGTCGACTTTCTCCGTTGCCCCCAGCAGAGCAAAGCAGCTGCCGATGGCGAAAATCGACGTCGAGGCGAAGAATGCGGTGCCATTCTGCAGGCCGGCCATGATCTGGGTGTCGATCATCTTCAAATCGCGGCGCAGCGAATTGTAGATCCACTCGCGCCGGCGTTCCCGCATGGCGTGGGTGAGGCTGGTTCTGCCGAAGAAACTCGAGCTTTGCAGCAGGCGCGCATAGCCGAACCAGATCGCTGCAAAGAACACCAGTGCAATGTAATCCGCTGTCGTCATCATTATATTGAATCAGGCTCCCGTCGCCGCGTCACTCTACAGATGCGGTGGCACGCCGCAATGACTGGCAAGTCGCAGCGCTTCGTTTTACAGATGTCGCACGCGTGAAATGCCATGTCGGTCCATCGCCGGGATCGCGGGAGCCGGTAGCGTAGGTTTGCGCAGCAACTTTACAGGACGCAGTCATGTTCCTTTCCGTTTTCGACGTCTTCAAAATCGGTGTCGGGCCCTCCAGTTCACACACGATGGGTCCGATGACTGCAGCCAATCGATTCCTCGATCTGATCCTGTCAAACGACTGGCCGCGCCCGACTTCTGGCGCCCAGGTCGCGTCGATAAAGGTCAGCCTGCACGGCTCACTGGCGCATACAGGGATCGGGCACGGGACGGGCAGGGCCGTCATCCTCGGCCTGATGGGCGAGCATCCTGACAGCGTCGATCCGGACAAGATGGACGGTATCATCAGCCACGTGGAGCGCTCCGGTCGCATCTCGCCGCCCGGGCATCCGAGCTACGGCTTCCAGCCGAAGACCGACCTGGTCTTCGACAAGAAGCAGCCGTTGCCGGGCCACGCCAACGGCATGTCGCTTTCCGCCTTCGACAAGGACGGGCGGATGCTGGTCAAGCGCATCTACTATTCAGTCGGCGGCGGCTTCGTCGTGACCGACACTGAACTCGAGCAGATGCGTGCAAAGAAGAAGACGCCGTCCGATTCGCTCAGGGTTCCGTATCCTTTCTCCTCGGCCAAGCAGATGCTCGACATGGCCGCGCGCTCCGGCCTCTCGATCGCGCAGATGAAGCGCGCCAATGAGGAAACGCAGCGTAGCCGCGAGGAACTGGACGCCGGTCTTGATCGCATCTGGGAAGCAATGCGCTCGTGTATCGAACGCGGGCTCAAGGTCGATGGCATCATGCCGGGCGGGCTGAACGTTCGCCGTCGCGCCCGCGCGATTCATGACAAACTGCAGGAGGAATGGCGCAGCAACCGCATCAACCCGCTGCTCGCGAACGACTGGCTGAGCGTCTACGCCATGGCCGTCAACGAGGAGAATGCTGCTGGTGGTCGCGTCGTGACCGCTCCGACGAACGGTGCCGCGGGCGTTATCCCGGCGACGATCCGCTATTACGAGCATTTCCACGACGATTGGGACCAGAACGGCATCCGCGATTATCTTCTGACCGCTGCTGCGGTCGGTGGGATCATCAAGCACAACGCCTCGATTTCCGGCGCAGAGGTCGGCTGTCAGGGCGAGGTGGGCTCCGCGGCCGCCATGGCGGCTGCCGGTCTTGCGGCGGTCATGGGCGGGACCCCCGAGCAGATCGAGAACGCTGCCGAAATCGCGCTGGAACATCATCTCGGCATGAGCTGTGATCCGGTCGCGGGTCTCGTGCAGGTTCCCTGCATCGAACGAAATGCCCTCGGCGCGGTCAAGGCAGTTACGGCTGCCTCACTGGCCATCAAGGGAGACGGCAAGCACTTCGTTCCGCTCGACGCCTGCATCGAAACCATGCGGCAGACCGGCAACGACATGAGCGAGAAATACAAGGAGACTTCCACCGGCGGCCTTGCCGTCAACGTCGTGGAATGCTGACTTTGTGAACATGCGACTTGCCGCTTGACGCTGCCCGATAAAAGGATTTGAACGGCGGCATGGCATTGCATCTCATTAAACTGTGTGTGGGCGCGGATTCGATCGACGATCTGCGTGAGTGGGTCGCCGAGCGGTCTCTCAGAGCGATTGCGGCCGGGCTAGAGCCTCATTCCGTGCATACGACGAGGATGGTCCCGAAGCGGGTCGAGGAGTTGCTTGACGGAGGTTCGCTCTACTGGGTGATCAAGGGGCAGGTACAGGCGCGCCAGAAGCTGCTCGATATCCAGACGTTTACCGATGGCGAGGGAATCTCACGTTGCCATCTTGTACTGGGGCCTGAGGTCATCGAAACGGCAGTCCAGCCGAAACGAGCATTCCAGGGCTGGCGCTATTATCCGCAGGACGACGTCCCGCGCGATCTGAACAGCCTCGGGCAAGGGATTGCGGAAATGCCCGCGGACCTTCGCCGCGAGCTTTCCGAACTCGGCCTGCTCTGATTAGATTAGCGCAGGCGCAACGTTACTGGTGCCCGACCTTCCGGGCAGGTGACGTGAAGGTGGATACTCGCTTCCGCCTGCGAGCAACGCCACGCCCGCGCGCCGTGGCACAACAGCAGATTGATCAAGTCCTTGGTTTTTGCCGATTTCGGCTTCTGCCGCTGCAACCCTACCTCTGCCAGTCGCAAAGCAGCTTCATGCAGCGGGTGCAAACCGGCTCGCGGATTTTTGCCGGTCACCCGGCCATGTGGCGGAAATTCCGGAACATTCTCGTTGATCGCCATTCTCATCCCCGTACGCATTACAAACCGAGTCTCAGAACTCCGTCGGATCAAACACACGATCACGACGCTTGGGACATGCCGCCCGGTCTAGGGCGGCATGTCCGCTGATCATTGGGCGGTGGCCCAGCACTTCACGCCGGCGCGCTTGAGGGCGTTGCAGGCGTTCACAGCAGAACGCTGGTCATCGAAACCGCTGAAGCGAGCACGGTAGCTTCCGGCATTGGCGACTGCGATCGGCTTTGCGGAACGAAGGGACTTGCCACCCTTGTTCTTGGCGCTGTCGAGCAGGTCCATGGCGCCTTCCTTGCTGGAAGAAACGCCAATCTGAACGGCCCAACCGGCCAGCTGCGGTTCCTTGGTCGATGCGGTCGTCAGCTCGTCGACAGACGTATCGCCCTGTTCCGGCGGGACATAGGCAGGAGCAGATGTGGGCGTAGCAACAGCAGCCTGCTTGATCGCCTGGGTCTTGACCTTCGTCGGCGTCGGCATTTCCTGCTGGAGGAGCGGATTGTCGGACTTTGACTTGGCAACGTCGGCATACGCAACCTGCGCGGAGGCCGCTTGATCGCGGGCATCCGGCGTCGGCGCGGTGCGCGGCAGGCTGACCTCAGGCGCAGCCGAAGCGACGCGTGTTTCGGTGACGGGCGCTACCGGTTGCGGCGCGGTCTGGGCGATCAGATCCGACGAACCACCGCGGCTGGATGCCTTCGGCAGATAGGCGGCGATCAGCTTGCGCATCTGATTGTCGCGGGCAGGGGTCGAAGCCCCGCCGAGAACAACGCCAACGATCGATTTTCCATCGACCTGAACGGAGCTTACCAGATTAAAACCAGCCGCCCGGGTATAACCCGTTTTGATGCCATCGACGCCGCGCACGGAGCCGACAAGACGGTTGTGGCTACGGATGATGCGATTGCCGAACTTAAAGCTCTGCGTGGAGAAATAACCGTAATACTGCGGAAAATGCTGGCGAAGTGCGATACCCAGACGGGCCTGGTCGCGCGCCGTCGTCATCTGGGCGGTATTCGGCAGGCCGTTGGCATTACGATAGGTCGTACGCGTCATACCAAGCGCATGCGCTTTCGCGGTCATCAGCTGGGCGAAACGATCCTCTGTGCCACCAAGCAACTCGCCGAGAGCCGTGGACGCGTCATTGGCCGACAGCGTCACGAGGCCAAGGATTGCCTGTTCGACGGAGATCGTGCCACCTGCGCGAACACCGAGCTTCGTCGGCGCTTGGGCGGAAGCGTGTGCGGAGAAGGGAACCGACGTGTCCAGGCGGATGCGCCCCTGCTCCAGTGCTTCGAAGGTCAGGTAGAGCGTCATCATCTTTGTGAGAGAAGCCGGATACTGCAGGCGATCCGCGTTCTCGCTATAGAGAACGCTGCCGGTTTTCGCATCGACGACGATTCCCGCGTATTTTGAGTTGGCAGCCTCCGCATCGGCATCGATCGAGTCGGCCATAATGATACCGGCCGCCAGAGACAGCGCCGTGATCGCTCTTATAAGAAAATTGCGGGATCGCGATGGTGATACGGAGGAGACTGACCTTGGCACTATTCTACTCTTCGCTTGCATTTCGGACACTGGAGAGATCGGCCGCCCTCCCGGCGCGATCGTTCTCTCAGCAAATTATCCGTCCGGGGTTACCAATCCGTTTATGATTAATCGTTTCTTTCGCCACATCGGATCATTCTAGCGACCTGTCGCAGAAGCGTTCACAAGTCGCGCTTCCACAAAATGGCGAATAGCGGCATCAATATGGTCCCAATCAGGCAGATGCGTGCTGGAGAACCGGTAAAGCACAGTTAAGTCGCGACCGAGTTTTATGTCACGCTGGCAATCCCCGCTGGTGGCCATTTGAGGCGTCGCCGGCAAGGCGCAACGTACGACATAGTCCTGGGCGTCGGCACGCGGCGCGGTCAAGAGAACCTCATCGGCATAGCCCGCGTCTGCGCGCAGGTGATGCAGCGTCATGCCATTGGCAGAGGGGACTCCGTCGCCCTCGACGAGATGCGAGTAGATCGGTTCTAGTCGTCCCGACATGTCCCGGGACATCGTGCTTTGGGTGACCTGAAGGAAGATCAGTCCCGACGACTGGGAAACATCGTCGAAGCGCTCGCGGTGTTCCTTGCTGTACCCCTGCATTTCCGGCCAAGTGAGATAGAGGTCCGCCCTTTCGGACAGGCCGTTCTTCCGCTGGCTGGGGAAGCGCAGCGTGTTTTCGGGAAGGCGGAGAGTGTCGCGGCCAATCGTCAGGGTTATCGGCGTTATCGCATCAGTATTGCCAGCGAGGGAAATGCGAGCGCCAAACCAGCGACCACCGAAACTGATGGCCAATGTCAAAGCCGCGAGGCAGGCGACAGCGATCGTAAGGCGGACGACGAAACGCGTAGAAAAGAGTGGCGACTCCTCAATTTCGCGTGCGGTACCGGTATGGTTCATGGCGGCCTTCGGATGTCAGACCGCCGCGAAAGGAACAAGAGTCGCCGGTGCCGTTGGTTGATGCGGTAATTCTCTGGCCGATACGGTTAACGAACGTTTAACTGCCGCCTTGAGGCAGGAAAAAACGAACCGCTCCCGGGACAGCGGGAGCGGCTCTGTGGCGCCGGTCAGGCACGGGGATGCGGGGGACGACCGGAGCCGTATGGTCACGCCGGGTATTCCCGGCGATACGCGCTTACTTGACGCTGCCGACCGCCACCGCGCGACCGTCCTGCAGCTTGACCCAGCGGCTCGGATCGTTAGCGGACTGACGCTTGAGGTAGGTGTATTCGGTATCGGCCCAAAGCATGACCTTGTTGCGCATGTTATCGAGGATGAAATCGCCGCGGTCCGTGCGGACCGTCAGCACCGCATGGCCTTCGCCATTCGGCTGCAGGACGACGGTGATCAGCAGGTCCGAAGCCGAGAAGCCGGCATTGATCAGCATCTTGCGCTTCAGCAGCGCATAGTCTTCGCAATCGCCGGCGGTGCGCGGATAGGCCCAGCGTTCTTCGACACCGTAGATTTCCTTGTCGGTCAACGGCGTGATCGACGAATTGACCTGGTAGTTCACTTTGAGGATCGTCTTCCAGCGCTCCTCCGTCAGAAGCAGCTCGCCTTGATCGCCGTCCGCATTCGCGCACTCGGTAGGCATTTCCTTGCAGAACTGATAGGCACCGATCGGCGGGCTCGCATTTCCAAGGACCGTCATGTTGAGGGGGTTCGCTTGTCCCGAACCCGCCATCGCGATCAACATTGCACCGACGGCCAGACTGCCTTTGATGAAACTCGTTATTGTCATTTGTCGTGTCCCCGTTGTGAGGAGAACCTGACACAGACGTTTTTATTCGACGCAAAATTACGCAGTTAAATTAAAGGCTTAGTTGATTCAAACACGCAGAGAAATCGACTAAAAACAAAATCGAATTCGCCTAAAATTCGAAGAGCTTTCGCGCTAAACTTGATTAAAATTGCTCCTTCCTCGGAAAGAGGTTCGGCGTTTAATCGCAGCATTTTGGGACAAGTTATTAACGCAGCGTCCGGATCCGAGGCTTTGGGAGGACTTCATTTACCATCTGGGCTGCCGCCGCGATGGTCCGCGCCTAGATCATAATCGCGGTGCTGGCGGTGAAATTCGCCGATTGGCACGTTTCGGCAGCAAAATTATTATCGAGAAATTTTGCGGAAGAGCAGCTGTCGGATCCACGACCCACGATCGATGAGAATTACTTTGCGGCTAGGCTCGGGAAAATTGCCATGCGCCCGAAAGCGGCTTCTCAAGGTCCAGCTGCCTTTGAGCAGGCGCCGAGTGACCAATCGGCAGGGCTGGGCGAGTGCGGCCGCCGTTGCGTTGATCGAGAAAATGATGTGCAACAGGCCGAGGGATCAAATTCGCGATAAGCGAACATCGAACAGCAGGCACCCGGGCGGCGCGCCTGTGGCAGCGATTAGAGAAATTCGCGCAGTGTTTCCCGCGACTGGATCGACAGGAATTCGATCGCAACGCCTTCCACGAAATGGCGTACGACGCGGCCGCGCATATTGCCGAGGCGGAGAGGTGTGCCAATGGGCGGACGCACCTCGACATCGACTGCGGCGCCGGAAAGCGACAGGTCCATGATGCGGCAGCTGTAGCGGGCGCCGTCTTCCAGCGTGATTTCGGTTTTCGTCTCGCGCGGCGTCAGGCGGTCGTGACGGCGGTCTTCCGGAAGGCCAAGCTCATGCTTGTTTGCAAGCCAAGTTAGCTGTGCTGCGAGCTTTTCGCGCTTGCGTTCGGTCGCATGGATCGACATGACAAAACCACGACCATCGATCGTCTGCACATAGCCTTCGACGCGCCCGAGGTGATCGATATAGGCCACCACACGCTCGTTGGCACGAGGGCGGCCCAGGCAAGTCACGTACATGTCGCCCGGCGACATATCGATGACCAGGCACTCAAATTCCTCGTAGTTCGCCAGCATAAGCCGGCCCTGCATGTTGATTGGGACGCGTTGAAAGGCACCTTGTTCGAGGCGAGGCGCAGTTCGTTGCGTCTGAACTTGCTGGAACGCGTGCATCAAAGGGCTTCTTCATGAAATACAACCATCCGATCATTACCCGGAATCCCTTAACAGAAGGTTGTTCAGATTCGTCCACTATGCACGCATTCAGTTGTGCCGAACCGAGCCTGGAACGCCGAATTCAGCAAATAGATTGGACATAACGCGTCGCATTGTGTCAGCGATCGACGGGGTACGCCCGTATACCGGGTGTTCATCTCCGAACTCGGCATCCTTGAGCTCGCTGTCGGAGCCAAGCCCTTCGTGCAGTGATCGGATGCGATCGAGAGCGAGGAACTGGAGCGGCACGACTTCCAGCCAGCTTGATGCGACCGCGGGGGCGATAGCCCCCAGAAGTTTGTCGCATTCACGCTCGTCCGAGCGAAGCGGCAGGAGGACAATTTCGAAGGACGCACAATGGCCGGCCGCGGTGAAACCCGTGGCGTTGAGCAGCTCCGGCATCGCGTTGCTCATGAGGCCCGCGGCCATCTGTTCGATGTCGTCCTTCCCATGCGCCCAAAGCTCGGAAAACGGGACCCCACGGAGATCGCGACCAAAGAGATCGCAAATACGGGTTCCGGCAAGGCGGAATGCGATGCGGCCCGAATCACCTGTTTCGAGGAGAAACACGCTCGACAGAATCTGCCGCAAATGCGTTGGCTCGACCTGCGATCTCAACGGCGCAACGTCCTTGCCGCGGATCCGAGTCCAATATTCGAATAGGTCGATCGTCGTTTTGAGACGCATTGCTGCACCGGCTGTTTCATTCTGGATCAAAACACGGCCGTCATGGCCATGCGCTATGATGCTGTGCGTATCTCGTGCCAGCTCGGAACAGTTAAGGTTAAGGAACGGTTTCGATTGAGCCGCGCATCGCGCCGTGACAATGTCTGTCCATCGCTTCCTGTCTTCGGGAAGTTCAGCACAGACTGTCGGGCGCGGATATCCTCGACGCTCGAAGCCGTCCGGTCTTTGCCGGACGGCTTTTTTTTTGACCTTTCGTCCTGTAAGGCTGTGCCGCAATCAATTGAGGACGAAGATGAACGAGCAGTCGGAGCCGCAAACGGCGATAGAGCCCCCGCCGCCGTCGCCCATCTTCAACCTTCCGGGCCCGGTGCTCGCGGCACTTGCGCTGCTGGGGCTGATATATGCGGTTCAATCGCTGCTTCTATCCGGCAGCGGCCTCGACTGGCTGTTCTTCAATTTCGGCTTCATTCCGTTGCGCTACATCACGCCGCTGTCAGAGCAGGGCCCGCAACTTTTCTGGACGCCGATTACCTATTCGCTGCTTCACGGCAGTATAGAGCATATCGTTTTCAACGGGCTGTGGCTCATGGCCTTCGGCACACCGGTGGCGCGCCGGATTGGAACGTTTCGCTTCATCGTTTTCTGGGTGCTCTCGGCAACTGCGTCCGCCGCCTTCCATGCGGCCCTGAATTGGGGAGGGGCCACGCTGCTGATCGGCGCGTCGGGCGTGGTGTCCGGCCTGATGGGCGCTGCCTGCCGCTTTGCGTTCCCGCCTGAACAGCGGATGAGCGGGCCGGCGCATCTTAATCCGCGACTCTCGATGCTGGGAGCGTTTCGCAGCCGCACGGTCGTCGCCTTCATTCTCTTCTGGTTCGTGGGCAATCTCCTGATCGCCGTCGGCGTCCCGTTGATTGGCGACGGATCCCAGGCAATCGCCTGGGACGCCCATATCGGGGGCTTCGTTTTCGGCTTCGTTCTCTTCGGCTTTTTCGACCGGGAGCCACCCGAGCAGCCGCTCATTTCAGAGACATCGGATATATTGCAATCTTGAGCATTGGAGTGCACCATTCCTCCTGATCCGTGATGGGAGGAGAGCCGCCACGGATGCCTGTGATCAGTTGAAGTGTTTCACTTTCGACATAGGAGGTTCAAGAATGTCCAACTCAGTCAAGGCCATACTCGATGCGAAGGGCAGGGATGTCGTAACCGCCGGGCCAAACACGACCGTTGCCGAGGCGGCTGTGATTCTCAGCAAGAAGAAGATCGGCGCTATCGTTATCGTCGGGATGGAAAACAAGATTTCCGGGATTTTCACGGAGCGCGACGTCGTGCACGCGATCGCCAAGGCGGGGGCGGCCTGCCTCGATCAGCCGGTTGGCTCGCTTATGACCGCAAAGGTCTATCGGTGCCATGAAGATTCGACAGTGTATGACCTGATGGGGCTGATGACGAGCCGACGCTTCCGTCACGTTCCTGTCGAAACGAACGGCAAACTTGCCGGTATCATTTCGATTGGTGACGTCGTGAAGACGCGTATTGCTGAAGTCGAACTGGAAGCCGAACAGATCAAGGCCTACATCGCCGGCTGAATGCTTCGCCGGCGCCTAGAAAGAGCCGGCGAATAGTTCCTGCATCCGTTTCAACTCGGGAAGCCTCAGCTTGGCTTCTTCATAGCCGCGCTCGATCGCTTCTCCAGCGCGATGGAATTCCGAGAGGCCGATATCGCCGAGACGCGGCTGAAGCGATATGTCCGGCGGATCGCCCGCCAAGCGCGCACGCGCAATCCTGTCCTGGATGATGTTGAAAGCCTGCACCATCACACCGGTCATGCCGAGCTTGGTATAGGGCACCTCCTCGCGTCGCTGGACTTCGGAGCGCGAGAGGGTTGCATTGTGCCGGACGACAGCCGATCGACCGTAAAGATCGTAGTTCAGATTGACGGCAACCACGAGCGGTTGCTCGTAGGCGCGACATACGGAAACGGGAACCGGATTGACCAGCGCGCCATCGACGAGTGTCCGTTGATTGCTGCGGATGGGTTCGAAAATGCCGGGGAGGGCATAGGAGGCGCGAAGAGCCGTAATTAGCGATCCGTTTGCGATCCAGACTTCGTGCCCGGTGTTTACTTCGGCGGCGACAGCCACGAATGGCCGGTCCAGATCTTCGACGTTGAGCCCCTCAAGATGCTCCTGCATGCGCTTCGTCAACCGCATGCCGCCGAACAGGCCACTGCCGCCGATAGTCAGATCAAGCAGGCTCGCTATACGCCGCATCGTCAGCGAACGAGCGAATCCTTCCAGTTCGTCGAGCTTGCCCGCCAGATAGCAGCCGCCGACCAGCGCACCGATCGAGGTTCCGGCAACCATGCCGATCTCGATACCTTCTTCGTCCAAGGCGCGCAGAACCCCTATATGCGCCCAGCCGCGTGCGGCGCCGCCGCCGAGCGCAAGGGCAAGCTTGGTTCTCTTGGGGGCAGGCGGAGGAGATGCGGGAGCGTTCATGTCTGGCGCGGTCGGGGTGCTGGCATTGGACGCGCCCGCCTCGGAGCTTTGGCGGTACAATCCCCAATTCAGCATGGCTCGTCTCCCTCCCGGCAAACAATTAAAAACGAACTATATTAGTGTCCCGCGTCCCTTTCCAATTCGTATATAGGCGTAGATTTTGGCCCAATAAGAGGCAATTGCCTGCTTTTACGACTCTTTACCGTAGACTTCGTCCGGATCGAACTGGAGCTCGTCATCGACGATTTCGAGCATCGGCTTGCCGTCTTCGAGGTTCACGGTCCTATAGAAGCAGGATCGGCGACCGGTGTGACAGGTGGCATCATGGCCTGCGACCTCGACCTTCAGCCAGATGGCATCCTGGTCGCAGTCCGTCCGGATTTCCTTGACCATCTGGGTGTTGCCCGAGGTTTCGCCCTTGATCCAGAGCTTGCCCCGCGAGCGGCTGAAGTAATGAGCCTTCCCGGTCTGAATGGTCAGTGCGAGGGCCTGGGCGTTCATATGCGCCACCATCAGCAACTCGCCATCGGCGGAATCGGTGACAATCGCGGTGATCAGGCCGCGATCGTCAAAGCGTGGCGTGAAGTCGCCCGCGTCCTCAAGTTCTGATTTATCATCGGACGGCGCATTGAACGCAAAGGGCATCATCGCGGCTTTCTTAACTGAAGCCGTATTCAGCGGCTCCGGACCATGGACATGAATCGGGCTTGATCAGCCGGCTCAGTTTTGAACGTTCCGGTAAATGTTGTCGTCAATGTGGTCGAGCCCTGCTTTTGCACACCGCGCATCGCCATGCACATGTGTTCGGCCTCAATCATGACGGCTACACCGCGCGGAGTGAGCGTGTCGTCAATGGCCTTAGCGATCTGGGCGGTCATGGTTTCCTGCGTTTGCAGGCGACGACCGTAGATCTCAACGACGCGTGCGATCTTCGAAAGGCCCAGCACCTTGCCATCCGGCATGTAGGCAACATGGGCCTTGCCGATGATTGGAACCATGTGGTGTTCGCAATGAGAGAAGAACGGAATATCCCTCACCAGGACCATGTCGTCGTAGCCGGCAACCTCTTCAAAGGTACGGCCCAGCACATCTTCCGGGTCCATATCATAGCCGGCAAAGAGTTCACGATAGGCTTTGGCCACGCGTGCTGGCGTATCGAGCAGGCCTTCGCGCGTCGGATCGTCACCTGCCCAACGCAACAGCGTGCGGACGGCGTCCTCTGCTTCTTTCTGGCTGGGCCGATCCGCATCGAGATCGGCGGGGGTCTGCGGAAAATTCTTGATGATGGCGTCCATATGTAACAGTCTCCTGATCCGCTTTGGCGGACCGTCTTTCGGACTAGCCACTGGCAATTCCACTCAAGGGAATTCATGCACCTTTGGCAGGCTCCGGGGCTTTCAGGGCTTGGTTTGCTGCCCTTCCGGCACGGTTTCCCAATCAAACTTAGCCGAGGCCATTGCATTTTTCTGGCCTTCGAACGACATACATATAGGAAAACGGCATCCTTATGTAAGTCTCCCGGCACGACACGCTGTGTTTTTCTTTTGTGCTACAATGAGTTTTGAGGCGCCGATCCGCATGAATTCTGGAGCGGAATCCACGATGGACGATATCTACAACAGCAAAATCCTGGAATTCGCGGGCAATATTCCGCTGATCGGCAGCTTGCCGGACGCGGACGCCAGCGCCCAGGCGCACTCCAAACTTTGCGGCTCCAAGGTCAAGATCTGGCTGAAGATGGACGGCGATACGGTCACCGCATTCGCGCACGACGTAAAAGCCTGCGCGCTCGGACAGGCATCGTCTTCGATCATGGCCCGCCATGTGATCGGCGCCAACGCGGTTGAGTTGCGCAAGGCGCGCGAGGACATGCTGGCGATGCTGAAGGCGGACGGCGAGGGGCCGGAGGGCCGCTTCGAGGACATGCGTTATCTCCGCCCCGTGAAGGACTATAAGGCACGACATGCCTCGACGATGCTGACCTTCGACGCCGTCGTCGATGCGGTCGGTCAGATCGAGGCCAAGCGCGGCGAAACCATCGAGGCCTGAGCGGCATAGCCGATGTGCGAATTCTGTTCGATCAATCGCGATGAGGACGAAGATGACGGTGGCGCCGCCGCACCCCGTCGGGCCGCACGCTCCTACTCCCGAAATTACTCCGGCCCGTTTCGGAAGACACCCGGCCGACTGGTCGGTATGGGTTTCATCCGCGGCTACCAGTTGACGCTCTCAGGTTTCATCGGCAATTCCTGCCGACACATCCCGACCTGCTCGGAATATGGCTACGAGGCAGTCGCACGTCACGGGCTGTGGAGCGGCGGATGGATGACGCTGTTTCGCGTCGCGCGCTGCGGCCCGGGAGGCACGAGCGGGCTCGACCCGGTTCCCGAGCAGCTCGGCGAACGCTTTCACTGGTGGACACCCTGGCGCTATCTCACGCTTGGTCGCAAGGCGGGCTGAACGATGACGCAAGGCGCATTTCGGGTGTCCCGCCGTCGCCTCGACCTCCCCGATGCCTCGTGCAAACATGTCGATGCGGTCGCGTCCAAGCACGGACTCGAAGGTTTTGGCGAGGGCGCGGCAGAGTTCTGCAAAGCATGATCTACGTCGCGCTCCTGCACAGCATCGTGCTTGCGCCCGGTCGCCGCGTGGTGATGTCCGACCTTCGCGACATGGCAAAGGACATCGGGTACGAGAATCCGAGGACACTGGTCTCGACCGGGAACATCGTTTTCGAGGCCGATGCTGCGCCGCTCGCGGAGATCGAGGCGAAGTTGGAAGCGGCCTTCAAGGCTCGCTTCGGCAAACCGGTCGATATCATTGTGCGCAAAGGTATCGACTGGTTGACCCTTGCGAAGTCCAATCCTTTTGCAGACGGCGAGGGCAGTCAGGTGATCGTGCGCGTCATGCGCAAGCCACTTACCCCTGCGGCCATGGAGGCGCTTCGCCCTTATGCCAATCCGAAACAGCGTCTCGCGATAACCGGCGGCGATCTTTGGATCGACTTTGCCGGCCAGCCGAGCGAGTGGAAGTTGCTCTCGGCACTGACGACCAAGCGCATGGGCGTCGGAACACTGCGGAACTGGAACACGGTGCGTGGCCTTGCCGAAATGATCGGCTAAGTTGGCTTTTTCTTTACTCAAGCAGCAAATCTCGGTATCAGGCGGCGGCGCATTCGTGCGGACGAAGCGCTTCATTGCAACCACCCGCATTCGTTGGCGGGACTGGACAAGGAGAATTCTAGATGTCCCAATCCGTTTCCCTGACATTTCCAGATGGTTCCGTGCGCAGCTACGATGCTGGCGCAACCGGCAAGGATGTCGCAGAATCCATTTCCAAGTCGCTTGCCAAGAAGGCAGTCGCGATCGCTATCGACGGTCAGGTCCGTGACCTTTCCGATCCGGTGACGGCGGGCGCAATTGAAATCATCACCCGCACCGACGGCCGCGCGCTGGAATTGATCCGGCATGACGCAGCCCACGTGATGGCGGAAGCCGTGCAGGAACTCTGGCCCGGCACGCAGGTCACGATCGGCCCTGTTATCGAGAACGGCTTCTACTACGACTTTGCCAAGAACGAGCCCTTCACACCGGACGATCTGCCGAAGATCGAAAAGAAGATGAAGGAGATCATCGCTCGCAACGCGCCGTTCGCCAAGGAAGTCTGGTCGCGCGAGAAGGCCAAGGAAGTGTTCGCCGCGAAGGGCGAGAGCTACAAGGTTGAACTCGTCGACGCGATTCCGGCAGGCCAGGATCTGAAAATCTACTATCAGGGCGACTGGTTCGACCTCTGCCGCGGGCCGCACATGGCGTCGACCGGCCAGATCGGGACGGCGTTCAAGCTGATGAAGGTGGCCGGCGCCTACTGGCGTGGCGACAGCAACAATCCGATGCTGACCCGCATCTACGGCACGGCATTTGCCGAACAGGCCGATCTCGACAACTACCTGCACGTGCTTGCGGAAGCCGAGAAGCGCGATCACCGCCGCCTCGGCCGCGAAATGGACCTCTTCCATTTCCAGGAAGAGGGTCCGGGCGTTGTCTTCTGGCACGGCAAAGGATGGCGCATGTTCCAAACGCTGGTCGCCTATATGCGCCGCCGTCTTGCCGAAGACTACCAGGAGGTCAATGCGCCGCAGGTGCTCGACAAGTCGCTCTGGGAAACCTCCGGTCACTGGGGCTGGTATCGCGACAACATGTTCAAGGTGACCGTCGCCGGCGACGACACGGATGACGACCGCGTGTTCGCGCTGAAGCCGATGAACTGCCCCGGCCATGTGCAGATCTTCAAGCATGGCTTGAAGTCTTATCGCGAACTGCCGATCCGTCTTGCGGAATTCGGCACCGTTCACCGCTACGAGCCGTCCGGTGCGCTGCATGGCTTGATGCGCGTGCGCGGCTTCACGCAGGACGATGCGCACATCTTCTGCACCGACGAGCAGATGGCAGCCGAGTGCCTGAAGATCAACGATCTGATCCTCTCTGTCTACAAGGACTTCGGCTTCGACGAGATCACCATCAAGCTCTCAACGCGCCCGGAAAAGCGTGTTGGTTCGGATGACCTTTGGGATCGCGCCGAAAGTGTGATGACTGATGTGCTGGACACGATCCAGCACCAGTCGAACAACATCAAGACCGGCATTCTGCCGGGCGAGGGCGCGTTCTATGGTCCGAAGTTCGAGTATACGCTGAAGGACGCGATCGGCCGCGAATGGCAGTGCGGCACGACGCAGGTCGATTTCAACCTGCCAGAACGCTTCGGTGCCTTCTACATCGACAGCAATTCGGAAAAGACGCAGCCGGTGATGATCCACCGCGCGATCTGCGGTTCGATGGAGCGCTTCCTCGGCATCCTGATCGAGAACTTTGCAGGACACCTGCCGCTGTGGGTATCGCCGCAGCAGGTCGTCGTCGCGACGATCACGTCCGAGGCCGACGGCTATGGTGCCGAAGTTGCGGCAGCATTGCGCGACGCCGGCCTGACTGTTGAGACCGACTTCCGTAACGAGAAGATCAACTACAAGATCCGCGAGCATTCCCTTACGAAAGTTCCCGTCATCATTGTCTGCGGGAAGAAGGAAGCGGAAGAGCGCACAGTCAACATCCGCCGTCTTGGCAGCCAGGAGCAAACCTCGATGTCGCTTGACGAGGCAATCGCAAGCCTCGGGCTCGAAGCCACGCCGCCGGACGTGCGCCGGAAGGCGGAAGCGAGGAAGGCAAAGGCAGCCTGAGCTGCCTCCAGCCCGTGAATACAAAACCGCCCGGTTTCTAAAAGAACCGGGCGGTTTTTCTTTGTCTGTGTACCCCTAGGAGGTCGATCAGTCCGCGCCGGCGCCGGTGCCGCCCTGGAGCTGATCGTAAGTAGGTAGCGGTGCCTGTGTACTCGGCGAGCCGTCAGTCGCTGGCGGTTGCTGATCAGGCTGAACCTGAACGGTTTTGGCGGCCTCTGTCGGTTCTTCGGGTTGCACGTCCTTCATCAGAACTTCGACGTCTGTGTTCTTGCCGGCTTCGACCTTGAAATCCCGCTGGTAGATCTTGTCCTTGTTTCGAGCTACGGCGGAGTATTCGCCTTCGGCGAGCACCATGGTCGGGAAAGCGCTGACGCTCTCGCCGACACTGTCGCCAGCGGCCGTCAGGATCGACCAGGCGGTATCGGCGATCGCTTCCCCACCGGCGTCGGACACGAGCTTGAACGTGATCTGTGCTGCCTTGTGCTGGATGGTTGCTTCCGTGAGCTTGCCTGCCTCCACCTGGATATCGGCGCGGATCGAGGCATTGGTGTCGCCGTATTCGGAGACGATGTGGTAGGTTCCGGCATTCAAGCGAACCACGGTGTTTGGCGGCACGTCAGCCATGACAAGACCGCGCTCGCCGTCCTCACGCACCTCGGCGGAGTAAATCGAGAAGCTGAGCTGATCCGGGCGAATGCGAACGTCCGTTCCCGAGACCGCGTTCAGCAGCAAGCCACCGGCTTCCAGCACCATCGTCTGCTTGTCGACCTCACCCTCTTCAGGAACCGTCAGCTTGCGCGTGACACCGGCGCGACCGAAAGAAACGTTGACGAAATAGTCTCCCGGCGCGAGCTGAAAATCCGCGGAGCCGCCTTGCGAAGACGCGATCAGCGGAAGCTTTCCGTCGGTACCCGCTATCGGGCTGAACACATACCAGGAGAGACCATCCTGAACAGGATCACCGTTGGCGGTCAGTTTCGCCTCGAGCGCGATCTCGCGCAGCTTCGAGCCCTGCGGGGCGGTGCCCGGCGCGATGAAGGCATTCAGCTTCGGCATTTTCGCAGTCGTATCCAACTGCTTGAAGGTCTGGAAGGCGTCCTGCGCCTGGCTGCTTAAAGGCAGTAGGGCGGTCAAAACCAAGGCCAGGCTTATGCTTGCATATGGCGAAATGCCAACCATCTGTCGTGCGAACCAATTGACATCTGAAATCACAGAGGCCACTTCAAGACCAACGCGATGGCAAATTCAAGACCCATCCCAAATGCTGTCATGAAAATGGAAGTCTCTCCCGCATGAAATCCGATATCAAGCTGATCGACTATCTCGGTGTCCGTCGCTCTATTCCCGCTTTCCAGATGTGCGAGCCGGGCCCCGACAAAGCCGAGATCGAAGAGATTTTGCGCCTGGCCTCCCGCGTGCCCGACCACGGCAAGCTCGCGCCATGGCGCTTCATCGTCTATCGCGGCGAAGAGCGTGCCCGGATTGGCCAAGAGCTCCTCAAGCTCGCGCTCGAGGCCAAGCCAGAACTGTCTGAGGAAATGGTCCAGGTGGAGCGTACGCGCTTTACCCGCGCTCCTGTTGTCGTTGCCGTCGTCAGCAAGTCCGGCCCGCACATCAAGATTCCCGAGTGGGAGCAGTTGATGTCGGCAGGCGCGGTCTGCCTCAACATCATCTTCGCCGCCAACGCCCATGGCTGGGTCGCCAACTGGCTGACCGAATGGTTCGCCTATGACGAGCGCGCCTACGAACTTCTCGGCGTCAAGTCGGGCGAAAAGATCGCTGGTTTCATTCACATGGGCTCGACGACGTTTCCGCCCGTCGAGCGCCCGCGCCCGGAACTGATCGAGACTGTGACCTGGGTTGGCGGAGGTGACTGATGTTCTATACCGCCGATACGAACCGGCATGGCCTGTCGCACGATCCCTTCAAGGCGATTGTCTCGCCGCGCCCGATTGGCTGGATTGGCAGCAAGGGAAGCGACGGCTCGATCAACCTTGCACCGTACTCCTTCTTCAATGCGATTTCCGATCGCCCAAAACTCGTGATGTTTTCCTCCGCCGGTCTAAAGCATAGCCAGAGGAATGCGATCGAGACCGGCGAGTTCACCTGCAACTTTGTCAGCCGAAACCTGGTCGAGAAGATGAATATCTCATCGGCAGCCGTCGACTATGGCGTTGACGAGTTTGCTCTTTCCGGCCTCACCGCCAGGAAGGGTGAGCTTGTCGACGCGCCCTACGTCGCCGAGGCCTTTGCCGTGCTCGAATGCAAGGTAACGGAAACCCTTGTGCCGAAGTCACTCACCGGTGAAAATTCCGAGAACATCATGATCCTAGGTCAGGTCATCGGCATCCACATCGACGAGACGATCATTCGCGATGGGCGCCTCGATATGGCGATCGCCAGGCCAGTCGCCCGCATGGGTTACATGGACTATAGCGAAGGCAGCGACGTATTCGAAATGTTCCGGCCGCAGGTTTGACGTTGGCCGTCAGAGCTTAAGGAACATGGTGAACCAATCATAAACTTTTCCAAGATACCGTGATCCCACTGATTGGAATGCGAGAGAATCGCATTCGGGCATGGGGCACACGGGTGATCGTAGAAGCATTTCTTCGTTGGGCGGAAACCGCCAAGGCCGGAGACAGGGCCCGTGCGGCCAGTGCCCTCGGCAGAGCCTATCTGCAGTCCGAAATGGCAGCAGAAGAACGCGCCGCGGCCGAGATGGCCATGACTTTCCTGCTCGACGACCCATCCCCCAAGGTGAGGCTGGCGCTTGCCGAAGCAATCTCTTGGTCACCGGAGGCGCCGCGAGCGGTTATACTCTCGCTGGCTGCGGATCAGCCGGAGATCGCCTGCCATGCGGTCACATGCTCACCCTTGCTGTCGGACGCAGACCTGGTGGATCTCGCCGCCAGCGGCAGCGACATCACTCGAATGCTGATTGCCGCGCGCGGCACAATTTCACGGCCGGTTTCAGCCGCGCTCGCCGAAATCGGTGAAGAAGAGGCCGTCCTCTGCCTTCTCGAGAACGGCGGGGCGGCCATCGCGCCTTACTCTCTTAAAAGAATTGCCGAGCGGCTCGGCCATCACTGCGAAATCCGCAATCTGCTGCTGGAGCGCGGGGATCTTGCGGCGGACGCGCGTCAGTTGTTGACGCAGCATGTCAGCGCCGCCCTCGTCGGTCTGCCATTGGCGCTAGCGACGATCGATCCCGGCCGACTGCACAGGATCAGCAGAGAGGCCAATGAAACTGCCATCGTGTCGATTGCTGGCGAGATTCCGCCGCGCGAGATTTCAGACCTTGTCGAGCATTTACGGGTTAGTGGCCACCTAACGCCGTCGTGCCTGATCCACGCTCTTTGCTGCGGAAAGGTCGAGTTCTTCGCAGGCGCCATCGTCAACCTGACTGGCTGCGAAGAGCGACGCGTTCGCTCCATCCTCGCAACCGGTCGCATGCACGCGGTGCGCGCCCTCTATGAGACGGCCGGCCTTTCCCGCGAGATCAGCACGATCTTCGTCGAAGCGACGCTGTTGTGGCGGGACGCATCGAAAGATCTGTCAGCGACGATGCTCGGCGACGTCTGCGGCAAGCTGCTTGAGAAGTTCCGCCGGCATGCAACGCATGGGGCCGTGCAGGAACTCCTGGAGATGATCGAAAGGCTGCACATCGCTGAACAGCGGCAGCATGCACGCGCTTACGCTCAATTGACGTCGCTCGCCGCAGCCTAGCGGTGCAGCCGCTTCGCGACCCAGGAATAGCTGCCCGAGACGAAGTGGACGGGTGAAGCCAGCGCTGTTTTCATTTCGCTACCGGACGGCAGGTACGCGCGCACCTCACTCGCCACCCGGTCAGCGAGGGCCGACAACCGACCCTGCGTTCCGGCTGGAACGGGCGGCGTCGGCGCGTTTTCCACGACCGCCTTCGGCGCTTCCGGGGAAGCAGGCTTCGGTGGCTCACAGACAGCAATTACCGTTGGGTAGCTGACATTCGTATAGCGCTTCAGCTGCCTTTCCGAATCGGCGTCGCACATGGCGACGGTCTGCCATTTCTGCTCAACCGTGGCGAGATAGTTGCATTGTGTGACCGAGTCGTTGCAGCCTAGGATCGTCATTGCAACCAGCACCGCTTGCATAATATCGCCTTTTGAATATTGAACCTTCGCCTCTTAGATGCTGAAATTCCAACAGAATGAAGGCGCCCCAACATTTTTTACGCGGGCGCCGCAAGATAGGAAAAGTCCCGTGTCCGTTACGATTGCTTTGGAAACACCGCGCCAAGACGGCGTGCTCCGCTTGCTCGACATGTCCGACGCATATGCCCAGTCTCTGTATCCGCCAGAGAGCAATCACCTCGTCGATGTATCGACCTTGGAGAAGCCGACCGTCAGCTTCTTCGTCGCCCGCAACGAGGGTGCGATCGTTGGCTGCTGTGCACTGGTCGAGGCTGGCGACGGAACAGCGGAGATCAAGCGGATGTTCGTCGACCCGGACGCTCGCGGCTTGAAAGTGGCAAGCAAGCTGATAGACGCACTCGAAACGACGGCCGCTGAAAAGAAGCTCCAAGCCGTCCGTCTTGAAACCGGCATTTACCAACCAGAAGCGATCGCTCTCTACCGCAAGTACGGCTATGGCGAAATCGAAGCGTTTGGCAGCTACCTGCCAGACCCACTTAGCCTGTTCATGGAAAAGCGGCTGCCCTGATCATTCGGCCGCGCGAGACGCCGGCGGGGCCTGCTCGTCGGTCATGACGTTCGGGCCGGTTTCGGCACTCCGGACCTCGTGCATCCATTCGCGCCAGATCGCCACAATGAGGGCCATCAGCACCGGCCCGATGAAGAGGCCGAGAAAGCCCATGGTTTTCACGCCGCCGACAAGGCCGAAGAAGGTCGGCAGGAATGGAAGCTTGATGGGACCGCCAACAAGCTTCGGACGAAGTGTCTTGTCGACAATGAACAGCTCGACCGTTCCCCAAACGAAAAGGCCGATGCCTGCGATATGTGAGCCACTGGCGAGCAGGTAGACAGACACCAGGGTAAAGGACAGCGGGGCACCACCGGGTATCAGGGCCATGATACCGGTCAGGACGCCGAGCGTGACGGGCGAGGGGACACCGGCGATCCAATAAGCGACGCCGAGCACGATGCCTTCGCCGATCGCGATCAGTGTCATGCCCATGACAGTCGAGCTGATGGTTGCCGGAACGACGCGGGAAATTCGCTCCCAGCGGTTCGGAAGAATGCGTTCGCCGAGCATATCGATCTGCTGCGAGAAGGAGGAACCATCGCGGTAGACGAAGAACAGCGCGATCAACATGAAGAGCAGCGTGAGGAGCAGGTGGAAGGCGCCACCGCCAGCTGCCAGAATCGCCCGATAGATGTTGCCGATATGGGCGCCGCTCACAGCCTGGATTAGCTCACCCATGGCACCGGGGCTGCCGATATATCTGGTCCACAGTTCATCGAGATACGGACCGGCAAAAGGCAGGGCGATGATCCACTGCGGGGTTGGCGCACCGGACCTGTTTGCGTGCACGGCCCAGGCCACCCATTCGCGCACCTCACCTGTCGTATAGGTGACGGCGAAAAAGATCGGCAACACGAGAAACGTCACGATCATCAGAATCGCGATGGTGGCGGCGACCGTTGTGTTTCCACCGACACGGCTGAGAAGCCGGCGATACAGCGGCCAGCTTGCAAAACCGATGACAAGGGCGGCGAGAACCGGGACGGCAAAGCCGTAGAAGAAGTAGACGCCAGCAGCGACAACAAGCACGAGCAGCCAGCGCGCCGCGGAGATCGAGGGAATTAACGGCGTGCGGGCTGGGCCTGAGGGGCCGAGCCATCGCGGCTCTCGCTGGATGTTGTTGTTCGGAAGGCTCACGTCGTTCTTTTCCCCTGTTTTGGCTATGGATATGGGCCATGCGCCCCTCGGGCGCAAGCACAATGACCGATTCTGTCATCGACTGGCGCCCGTGAGACCACCGGCGATCCATACTACGCTCCCTAACGCTATTCTTCGCAATCAATATGACAGAAATCATGCCATAGCGTTGCCAAAATACACTTGCGCGTTTACTTTGGATCCATGGATACAAACCTGATTGCAACGGCGCTGCGGCGCGAAATAGAAGGCGGGAGCCTGCCGCCAGGGACCGTCCTGAAACAAGAGCTCCTGGCAGAGCGGTTTGGCGTGAGCCGCCAGCCGGTACGCCAGGCGCTAGATCGGTTGCTGGCGTCAGGCCTGCTCGACCGGCGGCCTGACCGAAGCCTGGCCGTCGCCGGTTTGACGGAAGAGCAAGCACGTGAACTCGCCGAGATCCGCGCAGCCTTGGAGAGCATGGCGCTGCGCGCTGCGCTGGCGCTGCTCGGCGACAGTGACCTGCGCAAGGCGCGCCGTCTCAATGAAGATCTGATCGAAGAGGATGATCCGGCCGCGCTGGAGGAGCTGGATGTCGCCTTTCATCGAACGCTCTACGGGCGATGTGGCAATCGCCGCCTTCTGTCCATGATCGACGAACTGCGGCGTGAATCGCGTCGTGCCTATCTGAGGCAGCCAAAGGGCTCCAACGAGCGTGTGATCCTCCACGCCGAGCATCGCGCCATCATAGACGCGTGCGCGCGTCGCGACGAGGCTGAGGCACTGAAGGCCCTGTCGGGCCACCTGCAGATGACAACAGCGCGCCTGGCGCGCAAGGGAGAATGAGAGATGACGACTTTTTCCGCGGAGGTCGCATGGGAGCGGGGCGCGGCAAGTTTTATCGACGGACGCTATAGCCGCGGGCACAGATGGAGCTTTGATGGCGGCGCCACCGTCGCTGCCTCCGCTTCGCCGCACAATGTGCCGTTGCCGTATGCGCTTGCCGAGAATGTTGATCCGGAAGAGGCATACGTTGCAGCACTGTCGAGCTGCCACATGCTCTTCTATCTCTGGCTGGCCTCAAAGAAGCGCATCCTGGTCGATAGCTATATCGATGCGGCAACCGGCCTTATGGAAACTGTGCAGGGCAGGACAATGGTGAGCCGCGTGGAGCTTCGACCGCAGGTTACCTATGCCGGCGACAGGCCGAACCGAGAGATCGAACAGAAACTCCACCACGAAGCGCACGAGTTGTGCTTTCTTGCCAACTCAGTGAAGACGGAAATTACGGTGCGCCTCGACTAGCCGGTTCAGATATCGAGGTTTACCGCAAAGGCGGCGCGATCCTGAATGAACCGGAAGCGCGCTTCCGGCTTCGTTCCCATCAGGTCGTCGACCGCCGTGCGCGTACCCTCGAAATCCACCTCGTCGATAATCACGCGCAACAGCGTGCGCTTGCCTGGGTCCATGGTGGTTTCTTTGAGCTGCGCCGGCAGCATTTCGCCGAGGCCTTTGAAGCGGCTGATTTCGACTTTCGCCTTGCCCTTGAACTCGGTCTCCATCAGCTCGGCGCGGTGCGCATCGTCGCGGGCGTAAGCGGACTTCGCGCCCTGGGTGATCTTGTAGAGCGGCGGCACGGCCAGGAAGAGGTGACCGCCACGGACCAGCTCCGGCATTTCCTGATAGAAGAACGTGATCAGCAGCGAGGCAATGTGGGCACCGTCGACGTCGGCATCGGTCATGACGATGATGCGTTCGTAGCGAAGGTCTTCCTCACGATACTTCGAGCGCGTACCGCAACCGAGCGCCTGAACGAGATCAGCGAGCTGCTGGTTGGCGCCAAGCTTTTCGCGACCGGCACTGGCGACGTTGAGGATTTTGCCGCGCAGGGGGAGGATCGCCTGGTTGGCACGATTGCGAGCCTGCTTGGCCGAGCCACCTGCCGAGTCACCTTCGACGATGAAGAGTTCGGCACCCTGGGCGGTGTTCTGTGCGCAATCGGCTAGCTTGCCGGGCAGGCGCAGCTTGCGCACGGCGGTCTTGCGGTTGACTTCCTTTTCCTTGCGACGGCGCAGGCGTTCTTCCGCACGCTCTATAACCCAGTCGAGCAGCTTGGCTGCCTCGTTCGGATTGTCGGCAAGGTAGTGGTCAAAGGGGTCGCGGAGTGCGTTTTCAACGATCCGCTGGGCTTCGACCGTGGCGAGCTTGTCCTTCGTCTGGCCGACGAATTCCGGCTCGCGAATGAAGACCGAGAGCATGCCGACGGCGGAGATCATCACGTCATCGGTGGTGATCTGGGCAGCGCGCTTGTTCTGCGTCAGTTCGGCGTAATTCTTCAGGCCCTTGGTCAGCGCGATGCGCAGGCCCGCCTCGTGCGTGCCGCCTTCGGGCGTCGGGATCGTGTTGCAGTAGGAGTGGACCTGGGGATCGCCGCCGTACCAGGTGATCGCCCACTCCAGGGAGCCATGACCACTGGTCTTCTCGGTTTTCCCTGCGAATATCTCGCGGGTAACGGTGAATTCCTTGCCCATCGTCGCCTGCAGGTAATCCTTCAGGCCGCCGGGGAAGTGGAAGACCGCCTTGTCAGGTATCTCCGAGCCTTGCGGCAGAACGCCTTCCTCGCAACTCCAGCGGATTTCGACGCCGCCAAAGAGGTAAGCCTTGGAGCGTGCCATACGGAACACACGCCCGGCATCGAACTTCGCGTGCTCGCCAAAGATCTGCGGATCGGGGTGAAAGCGGACTCGCGTGCCACGACGATTGTGGACGTCGCCGAGTTCTTCCAGTTCGCCCTGGGGCAAACCGCGGGAAAAGCGCTGACGATATAGCTTCCGATTGCGCGCAACCTCGACTTCCAGCACGTCGGAAAGCGCGTTGACGACGGAAACGCCGACGCCGTGCAGACCACCTGACGTCTCATATGCCTTGCCGTCAAACTTGCCGCCCGCGTGCAGCTTCGTCATAATCACTTCAAGGGTCGACTTCCCGGGAACTTGCGGGTGATTCTCGACGGGGATACCACGGCCATTGTCGCTGACCGTCAAGTAGCCCTGCAGGTCAAGGTGAACCTCAATGAAGTTCGCGTGGCCGGCGACAGCTTCGTCCATCGAATTGTCGATGACTTCGGCGAAGAGATGGTGAAGAGCCTTTTCGTCGGTGCCGCCGATATACATGCCCGGCCGCATGCGGACGGGTTCAAGACCCTCGAGAACGCGGATCGAGGACGCGCCGTAGTCTTCCGACGTCGAGTTCACGGGCGCCGGACGCAGGGCGGGGGCAGCAGCCTTAGCGGGTGCGGCCTTTTGTGGCTCGGCAGACTTTGGAGCTTCCTCCTGCTTCGGTGTCAGGGGCAGTCCGGAAAAGAGGTCGTTGCTATCGTCCATGGGGCCGTTCAGATCTTTATCCTGTCGGGCAGGGGCCTTACGCCAAGCCTGACCCAAAATCACCGCATTTGATGTCACGTTTGCGAATCAGGCAGATTCTGCCAGAAAGCGCCTCGTTACGCGACGCCGCCCGATCAGGCGGACTTCCTTAGGAAGTGGTTTGCGTTGGCGGGCGTGGAATGGCAAGCGGCCAGAAGGCTCAGGGAACCATGCTCATGCGAATGTCCACAAGTCATTGCACCATTATTACCGCAATTGCGGCCTTTTTCCTGACGACGACGGCAAGCGGCCGAGCGGCCGAGAGCCTGCCGCCCTTTAAGGACGAGCTCTTCTCCACACAAAATGTGCTGCGGACGAGCGATAATGGCGCCCTTGACGTCATCGAATACGACGAGATGCGGGACATCAACGGCCGCGATCAGATACCCCAAAAGCGCGCCCAACAAAAATACGTGTCTCTCGGCGTCAAAAGGCAGCAGTCGGACGAGACCTTGCAGCTTGGTTCGCAAAGACTCGACGTCACCAGGGTGGGACAAAGCTCGGGAGCGGCATTTACGGTCATTTTCATTCACGGTCGTAACGGCGACCGGCGCCTCGGCGTGAACGACTACAGTTTCGGGGGCAACTTCAATCGCCTGAAGAACCTGGTCGCCGGCAATGGCGGTGTCTATTATTCGCCGACGGTCAAGAGCTTCGACAGCGATGGCGTCGCCGCGATCAAAGGGCTGATCCGCTACGCTTCCCAGCAGTCGCCCGGCAAGCCGGTCATTCTGGCGTGTGCGTCGATGGGCAGCCAGGTCTGCTGGGGCTTGAGCCGTGACCCCGCCAGCGTGAAAGCCCTCAAGGGAATGGTGATCCTCAGCGGCGTTACCGATCCGGATTTCGGCAAGAGCCCGTTCTTCAAGGCCAAACTGCCGCTTTGGTTCGCGCATGGCAGCCGGGATCCGGTCTATGCAGCGACAGACCAGCAGGCACTCTTCGAAAACCTGCTGAAGGGGGATTACCCTGCACATTTCACGCTCTATCAGACGGGAAATCACGGAACACCGATCCGGATGATCGACTGGCGCCGCACGCTGAACTGGATGTTGGGTTCGTGACGACAACCTAAGTCGCCTGACCGCCGGGCGAGCGTCATGGCGGCCGCCTGGTCTATCATTTTCAGCAACATGGGCTCCAAATTTTAAGCATTTGCGCGACAAAAGGCCGTTATTTCCCTTAGGGAAGGTGCCCAAACCTTTTCATTGATCCCCGCTTTTGCTAAGGCCCCACGATACGTGGAAGATGGGAAGGCTGGCATGACACCTGACGTGCGTCCGCTTGTGGCGGGAAACTGGAAAATGAACGGCACGCGTGCCTCCCTCGACCAAATCAAGGCAATTGCCGAAGGTGTTCAGGGGCCACTTTCCGATAAGGTGGAGGCGCTGATCTGCCCTCCGGCAACGTTGCTTTATGTCGCCACTGCGCTCTGCACCGACAGCCCGCTGGCGATCGGCGCACAGGACTGCCACCAGAAGCCCTCGGGCGCCCACACCGGCGATATTTCGGCCGAAATGATCGCAGACTGCTTCGGCACTTACGTGATCGTCGGACACTCGGAGCGTCGCACCGACCATGCCGAGACCGACCATCTTGTTCGCGCCAAGGCGGAGGCTGCGTTCGCGGCCGACCTGACGGCAATCGTGTGCATCGGCGAAACGGCGGACGAACGCAAGGCAGGCCAGACCCTCGACATCATCAAGCGTCAGCTTTCCGCTTCGGTGCCGGATAGCGCGACGCCGGAGAATGCCGTCATTGCCTACGAGCCCGTCTGGGCGATCGGCACCGGCGTTACCCCAACCGTGGAAGACGTAGAGAAGGCGCACGCCTTCATGCGTTCCGAGCTCGTCGCCCGCTTCGGGGCGGCTGGCAAGAAGATCCGCATCCTCTATGGCGGCTCGGTCAAGCCAAGCAATGCAAGGGAGTTGATGGGCGTCGCGAATGTCGATGGCGCACTGATCGGCGGTGCAAGCTTGAAAGCGGCCGATTTCCTCGCCATCTACGGCGCATACGAAGCGCTGCTTGCTTAGAGCCGTGTATATTCCGAGCCTAAGGGCTTGGAATAGCGGATCACCTCATGTAAAGAGCGCCAGAATTTTACTTTATGCCCGCCGCGCGCGTGGGCAGGACTGGACCCATGCAGACCGTTTTGATTGTCATCCATCTCATGATCGTGCTGGCGCTTGTCGGCGTCGTGCTCATTCAGCGCTCGGAAGGCGGCGGCCTCGGCATCGGCGGCGGCTCGGGCTTCATGTCTGCCCGTGGCACGGCCAATGCGCTGACGCGCACGACCGCGATCCTGGCGACGCTGTTCTTCATCACGTCGCTCGGCCTCGGCATTCTCAACCGCTATGAAAGCCGTCCGACGGATATTCTGAATCGTATTCCGGCGACGAGCGGTGAGGGCAAGGGTATTCTCGATTCGCTCGGCGGCCAGAACGGCAATGCCGCTCCGGCTGCACCGGCCGCGCAGAACAACAACGGCGTCCCGACCGGCGGTGAGACCGCTCCGGCTCCGGCAGCAACCGCGCCGGCGGCTCCGGCAGCAACTGCTCCGGCCGCACCGGCACCTGCCGAAACGGCTCCGTCTACTCAAACTGCTCCGGCAGCACCGCAGGCGACTACGCCTTCCGCTCCGGCGCCCGCCACCGTCCCAAGCGGACAGTAAGCGGCACACAGCATCAACCGCCGGCAGGCCCTCGGGTCTGCCGGTTTTCTTTTGTTCAAATTCCGCGCTGGCACCAAAAGTTCTGGAAAAGAATTTTTGGGCTGGTGGAATCGTTTTTGAAAAGGTATCCGGTGACTCCCATGGCGCGATACGTATTTATCACTGGCGGCGTGGTTTCCTCTCTCGGTAAAGGAATTGCGGCCGCGGCTCTCGGAGCGTTGCTGCAGGCCCGTGGTTATCGGGTGCGGCTTCGCAAACTCGACCCCTATCTGAACGTGGACCCGGGCACCATGAGCCCGACCCAGCACGGCGAAGTCTTCGTCACCGATGACGGTGCCGAAACGGATCTAGATCTCGGCCACTACGAGCGCTTTACCGGGCGTTCGGCGACCAAGACCGACAACATCACCACCGGACGCATCTACAAGAACATCATCGACAAGGAACGCCGCGGCGACTATCTCGGCGCGACCGTTCAGGTCATTCCGCACGTCACCAACGAGATCAAGGACTTCGTCACCGAAGGCAACGGCGACTACGACTTCGTCATCTGCGAGATCGGCGGCACGGTCGGCGATATCGAGGCGATGCCGTTCATGGAAGCGATCCGCCAGCTCGGCAACGATCTGCCGCGCGGCACTGCGATCTACGTCCACCTGACGCTGATGCCGTATATTCCGGCTGCCGGCGAACTGAAGACCAAGCCAACCCAGCACTCCGTCAAGGAACTGCAGGCGCTCGGCATTCATCCGGACATCCTGCTGGTGCGCGCCGACCGCGAAATTCCGGAAGCGGAACGCCGCAAGCTGTCGCTCTTCTGCAACGTCCGTCCGTCCGCGGTGATCCAGGCGCTCGACGTCGCCAACATCTACGACGTCCCGATGGCCTACCACAAGGAAGGGCTCGACAACGAAGTGCTGGCAGCCTTCGGCATCGAGCCGGCACCTAAGCCCCGCCTTGACCAATGGGAAGAGGTCTGCAACCGCATCCGCACGCCTGAGGGCGAGGTCACGATTGCCATCGTCGGCAAGTACACCGGCCTCAAGGATGCCTACAAGTCGCTGATCGAAGCGCTGCATCACGGCGGCATTGCCAATCGCGTCAAGGTCAACCTGGAATGGATCGAATCCGAGGTCTTCGAAAAGGAAGACCCGGCGCCGTATCTCGAGAAGGTCCATGGCATCCTCGTTCCCGGCGGGTTCGGCGAGCGCGGCTCGGAAGGCAAGATCCATGCGGCCCGCTTCGCACGCGAACGGAAGGTACCTTATTTCGGGATCTGCTTTGGCATGCAGATGGCCGTTATTGAAGCCGCCCGCAACCTTGCCGGCGTGGAAAGCGCCTCGTCGACCGAGTTCGGCCCGACGAAGGAGCCCGTTGTCGGCCTGATGACCGAATGGGTGAAGGGCAATGAGCTGCAGAAGCGCACGGAAGCGGGCGATCTCGGCGGCACGATGCGCCTCGGCGCCTACAAGGCTGCGTTGAAGAAGGATACGAAGATCTCGGAGATCTACGGTTCGACCGATATTTCCGAGCGCCATCGCCATCGCTACGAAGTCAACATCGACTACAAGGACCGTTTGGAAGACTGCGGTCTCATCTTTTCGGGAATGTCACCGGACGGTGTACTGCCCGAGACGATCGAGTATGCTGAGCATCCCTGGTTCATCGGCGTTCAGTACCATCCGGAACTGAAGAGCCGTCCTCTAGACCCGCATCCGCTCTTCGCAAGCTTCATCGAAGCCGCAACCGAACAGAGCCGCCTGGTCTGACCTTCAAGAGGCCGCCTCAACGAGGCGGCCTTTTTGATTGCCGAGAGACACTTAGCAATTTGCGGCCTATCTCAGCGGTTAGAGGCTTCCCCGCACCGAGACCCACTATAAACGATATGCCGGCGGCTGGGACCGCCGGTTCTTCTTATTGTCGATGCTCACGCCGCCTGCGGCACCGGCCCGACATAGATCGACCGAGGACGGATCAATCTGCCTTGCAGCGCCTGCTCGCGCGCATGCGCGATCCACCCCACGGTCCGGCCGATCGCGAATACGCCGGTGAATGATTCGCGCGGAAAGCCCAGCGCATCGAGCAATAAGGCGGTGTAGAACTCGACATTGACGTCCAGCGGCCGGTCTGGCTTGCGCTCCCTCAGGACAGCAAGCGCCGCACGTTCGACGGCTTCCGCAAGCTCCACGCGCTGGCGATCGACCTGCCCAACCAAGACGAGCGGTCGCAGCGCCTTCTTCAATGCATCGGCGCGCGGATCACGCACCCGGTAAATGCGGTGACCGAAGCCCATCAGGCGTTCGCCGCGATCCAATGCTCGACCGAGCCACCCGCGCGCATTCTCGCTGGCTCCGATCTCATCGAACATATCGAGCACAGGCCCCGGCGCGCCGCCATGCAAAGGTCCTTTAAGCGCACTTATCGCCGCGAGCACTGATGAAGTGAGGCCGGCCCGCGTCGAGGCGATGACGCGCGAAGCGAAGGTCGAGGCGTTCAAGCCATGGTCGGAAATGGTCACAAGATAGGCGTCGAGAGCAGCCTTCTGCTCCGCACTCGGCATCCTGCCTGTGAGCATGCGCAGGATGTCGGCTGCCTGGGGTAGCGAAGCGTCCGGGGCCACGGGTTCGTTGCCGGCCTGCAGACGGAGTATCGCCGGCAGGAAAACTGCGGGCGCTGCCAGCAATCGAAGCGCCGCTTCGAAGTCCTCGCCATCTGGCAGGCGAGCGATGAGAGCGCGCATCGCGTCCACTGGCGGCAAGGCCAGCAGGTCCGATTGGAGGGCCGCCACATGGGCAAATAGGCGCACCCGCATTTCACCCAACCAATCGCGGAGTTCTGCAGGACCAAAATGCCGTTCCGTCAGGCCGTCGAGCAACAGCGCGGCAACACTTTCATAGGTTGCTGTCGATACGAGATGATCGAGCGACACGCCACGGATGATCAGGCGGCCCGCTTCGCCGTCGACATCGGAGAGCTGCGTTTCCGCTGCGATAACATCTTCCAAACCGTTTTTCATGGTGTTTTCTCCTTTACGTGCAACAGGATCAAGCTTAGATTGATTGACGTCAATCTTGATGCAAATGATCAATGTAAAGAGGACAAAATGCTTTGGCTGACAGCCGAGCAGGCGCTCGAGAAACTCGGAACCAAGCCACAAACGCTGTACGCCAATGTGAGTCGCGGCCGTATCCGGGCCAAAGCAGATGCCAGCGATCCACGGCGAAGTCTTTACAATGCGGTCGACGTCATGCGGCTTGCCGCACGTCACGCTGGCCGACGAAAGACCGAGACAGTTGCGGCAGACGCCATCCAATGGGGCGATCCCGTGTTGCCATCTGCCATTTCCACCATTCTGGATGGCCGACTCTACTATCGCGGCCGTGATGTGGCGACATGGGCGGAACATGCGACGCTCGAGGAGACCGCGGCACTTCTGTGGAAGTCCGGACCGATTACAGCCGCAGCAAGCGAGTCTTCTGAAACTGCACCGTCGTTAGAGCGGGCATTTGTTTTGCTCGCACAGCGCGTGACCCGCGACTTACCGACTCTCGGCAGAGCGCCAATCGTACTGCAAGCCGAAGCAGAAAGTATTCTTTCGATCGTGGCCAGTGTCCTTGCTCCAGATGCGGCAGCTTCACCATTGCATCTGCGCCTCGCCACCAGCTGGTCCAGGCCAGAAGCCGCCGATTGCATCAGGCGCGCGCTTGTGCTCCTTGCCGATCACGAGCTCAACGCGTCGACCTTTGCCTCGCGAGTGGCTGCTTCTTCAGGCGCAACGCTATCGGCCGCGGTCCTGTCGGGCCTATCGACTTTGAGCGGACCGCTCCACGGTGGCGCCTGGCATGGCGTCGCCTCGTTGATCGCAGAGGTCGACGCGCTCGATGCCAGTCAAGCAATACGGCAGGCGTTGACACAGGGAAGACCGCTGCCGGCGTTCGGCCATCCTCTGTATCCGGATGGAGACATCAGGGCAAAGGCGCTGATGGCTCAGTTCGACTTGCCGCCGAGCTACGCCGAACTGGCGACCGCGGGACAAGAGATCGTCGGGGAAGGCGTCAACATCGATTTCGCGCTGACAGCCATGAGCGCCGCCTTCGATCTTCCCGATGATGCGCCCCTCGTGATTTTCGCGCTCGCGCGAACCGTCGGGTGGCTCGCTCATGCCATGGAGCAGATCGAGAGCGGCCACCTTATTCGCCCGAGGGCGCGCTATACTGGACCGGCAATCGAAAGACCGCTTAAGACATAGACAATGTCGGATAGGCGTTGACGTTTTGACATGCGTGCTGCAGCTATCAGCGTATGATGCCGTCGCACGCCCGGGCTGTCCGGCCATGCATTCAGGTAGGGGACGAATATGCTTGTGAACTCCAGAATGCTCCTGGCGCTGGCCGCGTGGGCAAGCGCTGCCTGTCTATTCAACTCAGATCCGGCACTTGCGCAAGCGAACGGATGCACGATGGCGCGCGTGGCGGGAACGGCGCGACAGATCATGCGGTGCGCGGATGGCGTGACGATCACCGCCGAGGCGGGGGCTCGCTTCAACGTCGTCGACCGCAATCACGACGGGCGACCGGACACGGTCTCGTTGCGCAACAAGGCCGTGCTCGTCGATGTCGACCGGGCGCGGCACCCGGACGGATTCGAGGTCGTCACACCACAGGCAATTGCCGCCGTCCGCGGCACACGTTGGGTTGTCGATGTCAAGAACGGCACGACCTCTGTCTTAGTCGTACGCGGACGCGTAGCGGTCGGCCGTCCTTCGGCAGGAGCAGCAGCACGCGTCGTGCTGAATGAAGGCGAGGGTGTTGATGTCGCGCCGGGCAGCGCACCGCTCACCGTCCGCCGCTGGCCGCCGGCCCGTAGCGCGGCCCTGCTCGCCCGCCTCGGCCAATAACGCCGATGCAGGGCAGACGGCTCCTGGTCACGATTGCTCTGCTGCTATCCGCGCTCTGGGGCGGCCTCCTCGGCTATATGCATCTTTCGGGAAGCATGAGTTTCCTCGACCGCCTCGAAGCTTCCCTTACTGACGTGCGAAGCACGGTGATCGGCGCAAAGGAGCCTCCGCCGGTTACCAGCATTGTTGCGATTGACGACCAGACTGCCGTCGACAACGGCTATCCTCTCAATCGGGCAACGCTTGCCCGCGTGGTTGCCGCCGTCGGCGCCTTCAAGCCGAAGGTCATCGCACTTGATCTTTTGCTGGTTGATCCCGGACCAGAAGAGGGAGATGCGGCGCTTGCCGTGGCGCTCCATCAGAGCCCCAGCGTGATCGCCGCCGCAGGCGTCTTCCCGAAAGACACACAGGCGGTCGATCACGACGCCAATGATCCGCTGGCAGCGATACCGGCAGCCAGCCAGATGCTGTTGCCTCTAAGTCGCTTTTCCGACGTTGCTGCTATTGGCGTCGTCAACGTCGCCACCGACGAGTCAGGCACACCGCGTTTCATTCCGCTGATCTCGCGTGGCGGCGCACGAGTCGATGCCTCATTTCCGTTGCGGGTGGCGTCACTGGCACTGGGTATCAATCCGGCATTCTCGCCTGGCGGGCTTGCGCTCGGCGATCGGCATCTGCCGACCGACAACGGGCAGCGCCTGCCGATCACCTTCTATGGTCCACGCGGCACCATTCCGACATTCAGCGCGGCGGATGTGCTGGCCGGCAACCTCCCCGCCAAGGCAATAGAGGACAAGATCGTCGTGATCGGCTCCACGGTGACGGGCGGTGGCGACGTCTTCCCAACCCCATTCGATCCGGTATTGCCGGGCGTCGAGGTGATGGCGACGGCAGCGACGCATCTGATTGCTGGCGACGGCATCATCAGGGACCGCAATGTGCGCCTGCTCGATTCGCTGATCGCGGTGGGTCTGCCGGTGCTGTTGATCAGCCTGCTTGCGTGGCGACGCAGCGCCATCGGCTACGCTATCATTGCGTCGGCGGCGCTTGCATGGGCCGCCCTGAACGTTGTCGCCTACGCGCACGGCTATTGGTTCAGTGCGGCATTGCCAATCGCAGCGGCGCTGCCGCCCGTGCTGCTTTTCGGCGCCGCCGAGATCTGGATGGATCGTCGCCAGGCCGCACACTTTGCGGCGCAAAGCGACCTCCTGCAGCGCATCGAGGCCCCGGGCCTGGGAGAGTGGCTCGCCCGCGATCCCAACTTTCTCGCAAAGCCGGTCCGGCAAGACGCCGCAGTCGTCTTCATCGACCTCTCCGGCTTCACCGGCTTGAGCGAAGCAATCGGCGCGACGAATGTCCGCGAAGTTCTCAGCGACTTTTTTGAATTGGTCGACGAAGAGGCGCGCTCGCACGGCGGCGCGGTCACCAGCTTCATGGGCGATGGAGCGATGATTCTTTTCGGCTTGCCGCAACCGGCCGATGACGATGCCGCGCGAGCCGCCGCGTGCGCCGTTCGCCTGTGCGGGCGAATGCGTCCCTGGCTTGCAATACATCCCGCGCTGAGCGGCCGAAAGACTGGTTTCAAGGTTGGAGCTCATTGCGGTCCGGTCGTTGCCTCGCGCCTAGGAACCGGCAGCCGCCAGCAGATTACCGCAACCGGTGACACCGTGAATGTCGCCAGCCGCCTGATGGAGGTCGCGGCAGAGTGTGGTGTCGAACTGGCGTTGAGCGCCGCACTGATGAAGGCGGCAGGCGCCGATAGCGCGCCGCTTCGCGCCGGCCAGCTCGAGGGCCCTGCAAAAGCACGCATTCGTGGCAGAAGCGAAGGCATCGACGTGTGGCTATGGCAGGGACATCCGCTTTGACATTTGCCGCCTGACCAAGTAGGAACGGCCAACTTCTCCACCGGCAATTGCCGGCCAGGGCGCAACATGCGCGTGAGACTTCCGAAAGATAGACAACATGACAGATTTTAACGGCGTCGTTCCGGCGATCGCCAAGGCGTTGGTGAAGCGCGGTTACACCGAGCTGACGCCGGTTCAAAAGTCCATGCTCGACCCGGCGCTCGCCGCGTCGGATGCCCTCGTTTCGGCCCAGACCGGCTCCGGCAAGACCGTAGCCTTCGGCCTCGCGCTGGCGCCGACGCTGCTCCAGGACGCGGAACGCTTTGGCCCTGCAGCCGAACCGCTGGCTCTTGTGATCGCACCGACGCGCGAACTCGCGCTGCAGGTCAAGCGCGAACTCGAATGGCTTTATGAAGCGACGGGCGCGCTGATTGTCAGCTGCGTCGGCGGCATGGACATCCGCAGCGAGCGCCGTGCGCTGGAGCGTGGCTCCCATATCGTTGTCGGCACTCCCGGTCGCCTCTGCGATCATATCAGGCGCAATGCGCTCGACATTTCCGGCCTCAAGGCTGTTGTACTTGATGAAGCCGATGAAATGCTCGATCTCGGCTTCCGCGAAGATCTGGAGTTCATTCTGGATTCCTCCCCCGATGACCGTCGCACGCTGATGTTCTCGGCGACGGTTCCGGCAGCCATCGCGAAACTCGCGAAGAGCTATCAGAAGAACGCTGTCCGGATCGCAACGGCCACCGAGGAAAAGCAGCACGGCGACATCGAATACCGGGCTCTTGTCGTGTCGCCGAGCGACCGCGAGAACGCGATCATCAATGTCCTGCGCTACTACGAAGCGACCAACGCCATCGTATTCTGTTCGACGCGCGCGGCGGTGAACCATCTGACGGCCCGCTTTCACAATCGCAACTTCAACGTCGTCGCCTTGTCGGGCGAGCTGACGCAGAACGAGCGCAGCCATGCGCTGCAGGCAATGCGGGATGGACGCGCCCGGGTCTGCATCGCAACGGATGTCGCCGCCCGCGGTATCGACCTGCCGGGTCTTGACCTTGTTATTCATGCCGACCTGCCGACCAATCCCGAAACCCTGCTTCATCGCAGCGGCCGCACCGGTCGCGCCGGCCGCAAGGGCGTCAGCGCGCTGATCGTGCCGCTGAACCTCCGCCGCAAGGCAGAGCGTCTTCTCGACAACGCCGGCATCTCGGCCGCCTGGGCTCGTCCACCGTCAGCAGAGGAGGTCACAGCACGTGACGAAGTCCGTCTGCTTGCCGACCCCGTCTTTGATGAAGCCTCGAGCGAGGAAGCCCAGGACCTGGTCAAGCGGCTTCTCGATACGCATGGCGCCGAAAAGCTCGCTGCTGCCTTCGTCAACCTCTATCGTTCGAACCAGTCCGCGCCGGAGGATCTGATCGAGGTCTCGGTCCAGGACAGCCGTGGCGGCAAGCGCCGCGAGCATGCCGAGAGTTTACGGGAGCCTTATCAGAAAGGTCCGCGCGACGACTTCGGCGCGAGCGTCTGGTTTTCGATTTCGGTCGGTCGCAAGCAGAATGCAGAGCCGCGATGGTTGATCCCGATGCTTTGTCGGAACGGCAATCTGACCAAGCGCGAGATCGGCGCGATCAAGATGCAGCCCGAGGAAACCTACGTCGAGATTTCCGCGGCCAGCGCCGACAGCTTCCTGCAGTCGATCGGTCCAAACAAGACGATGGAGCGCGGCATCCGCGTGACGCCGCTGAACGGCACGCCTGATTTCAGCAAACCTGCCGCCGCAAAACCCTATGCCGGCAAGAAGGCCTTTGGCGAGCGTCGTGAATTCACGGATGAGCGCCCCAAAGGCAATTTCCGCAAGGAAGCCCGCGGCGAGGGCGGGAGCGACGAGCGACGCGACTCGAAGCCTTGGGGCAAGAAGCCGGGCAAGCCGAAGTTCGAGGGCAAGGGCGGCAGCGGCCCTAAGCCCAAGTTCTCGAAAAAGAAGGCATAATGATCCCACCGGCGGCGCAGCCTTGCGTCGCCGCTTGAACCCGCGGAGAGGACAATGGCAGATACCATCGTTTTAACGGTTCCTGTTTTCAGTACCCTTTGCAATGAGGCGTTCAAGCTCCGGCGCGCGGTCTTTGTAGCCGAACAGAATGTACCCGCCGATGAAGAATTCGATGCGCTTGATCTTACTGCGCATCATGTCGTCGCGGTTGCAGGCGGTGAGGTCTGCGGGACGCTCCGGATCATCCATGCGAACGAGCATGTGAAGATAGGCCGCGTCGCCGTCGGCAAGGCATGGCGCGGACATGGTGTCGCAAGCGCGATGTTGACCTATGCGATGAACGAGCACCGATCTGCCCGTGAGAACCGGTTTTATCTGACGGCACAAAGCGATAAAATAGCACTCTACGAACGCTTCGGATTTGCCGCCTTCGGCGACGAATTCCCTGATGGCGGCATACCGCATCTGGCGATGAAGAATTATTGATCCGGCCGAGCGGAATGAGCGGACACCGCCATCCTGAGGCTGAACCAAATCGCGATGCTTTATTTCCGCGGGATGTCCGCGCCTTTATCGTCGAAAACCTTCACCTGAAACCCGCACCCGGCCTGCAGGAGATAGTTCTCTACACGGCTCATCCCGGCAGTGGGCTGTCGCGCCTCAGAACCAGCGACGCGGAGGATGCGCCGCCGTACTGGGCCTACAACTGGGCTGGTGGAACGCTGCTCGCTCGGCATATTCTGAATTATCCGGACATCGTTAGTGGCCGCCGCGTCCTCGATCTCGGCGCAGGGTCCGGCATCGTCGGGATCGTGGCCCGAAAATGCGGAGCATCCCTCGTGATCGCAGCCGAGATCGACACGAACGCTATCGCGGCGATCGGCCTCAACGCGGCAGCGAACGGCGTCGCGATCGAAGTGACGAGCGCTGACGTGCTTGCCGGCCCACCGCCGGATGTCGATGTCATCCTCGCTGGGGACGTCTTCTACAATCCCCAGCTTGCCGGGAGGGTTTTGCCGTTCCTTGCGGCCAGTCGCAAGGCAGGCGTCGATGTGCTCATCGGAGATCCACGCAGGCAGTCGCTGCCACTCGCAGCCCTAAACCTAGTCGCTGAATACGCTGTCCCCGATTTCGGCGACGGTTCGACCGGGCAGGGGGCGATCGGCGGGGTGTTCACTCTGGCGGACGCCCGCTGATCAAAGACGGCGTTTAGGCCGACGACGTTTCTTGTAGTTTAAGCAAGATCTCGAGCGCCAAATCCGCCATGGCGACTGGAACGAAGACATGATCGTGATGGTAGGCCGCTACCATGTTGCACGGGATTGAGCGGGCTGCCAACGCAGAAGCAACCGCGGCCGTCAGGCCGACACCTTCCAGCGACGAAAAGACTTCAAGAACGATACGCCGCATCGGCGCATCGCAATTAAAGCCGAGTTCCGCAGCTCGGCCTCTCGAGAGGATCAGGGAGGTCCCTTCGTGCTCGCGAAACCATGCAAGAGCATCGGGAACAGCAAGCTGTGCCACATCCTCGTCTGAGGTCACGCAGAATACGAACTCGCCATCCATGAGCGCAGGCGTCATGCGCGAAAGCATGGCCTGTGTGTCTTTGACAGCCTCCTTCGTCATCTCAATCCTGCTTTCTGTTCCCAGGAAACAATCAGGGCAGGCTCGACGACTCAGCCCAGAAGATCAGGCCTCAGCATTATCACCGGGCAGGGACTTCCGGCGGGCAGTTCCGGTGCATGCGGTGGACGAACGATCAAGCAGTCGGACTCGGCGAAGATCTTCATCATGGACGAGTCCTGCTTGGTGAACGGCTTTGTCGCCAGCGCGCCGGATGACGATCGCGACAGCGTGGCTCGGACGTAGTCCTGCCGCTGGTCGTTGGCACGAAGCGTCGCAGCCGCCTCTACGGTCGCCTCGCGTCTGACTGGTGGCAGCGAGGCCAGTTTCCGGATCAACGGTTCAAGGAACAGGATCCCGCAGACTAGGCTCGACACCGGATTACCAGGCAGGCCAATGACATGGGTTTCGCCGAGGCTGCCGACCATCAAGGGTTTGCCCGGGCGCATGGCAATCCGCCAGAAATCGAGCTTCATGCCCGATGCGAGCAGCGTTGCCTGCACCAGATCATGGTCGCCCACCGACGCTCCGCCGAGCGTCACGATGACATCGACCTCGGCCCGCCTTGCGCGCTCGACCGCCGCCGAAATCGCGGCTTTGTCGTCGGGGACGATTCCGAGGTCAAGAACCTCGGCGCCCGCCTTGCGGGCCATGGCAGCGATGCCAAAGGTGCTAGACGCAATGATCTGCGCGGGAGCGGGCGAGCTTCCAGGTGGCAACAATTCGTCGCCGGTCGCAAGCAACGCAACCACCGGCTTGCGCCGGACCTCAAGGGTCGCGTGGTTCATTCCGGCCGCCACGGTCAGGCGAGAGAAGTCCAATACAGTGCCGGCCTTCAGCACCGCTTCGCCTTCGAGAAAGTCCTGGCCGCGAGGCCGGACGTGCTGGCCGGGACGAACTGCAAAGGTCGTGCGGATGCCACCCTCGATTTTTTCCGCATCCTCCTGCAGCAAGACGCTATCCGCACCGGACGGAACCGGGGCGCCGGTGAATATACGGACGGTCTCGCCCTTGCCGACAACGCCCTCAAACCCGTGCCCGGCGGACGACATCCCTATGAGCTTCAACTGACTGCCGGGCTGAGGGGCGTCGTCACCGCGCAAGGCGTACCCATCCATCGCTGACGCGTCGAAAGGCGGCTGGGTCAACCGGGCTGCAACATCGGTCGCGAGCACACGACCGTCGGCCTCCGGCAAGGGGACTGTTTCAAGGGTCTCGATTGGCTCAGCACGCGACAGCAGGCGATCCTGCGCCTCAGCAACCGGCAGCAAGCTCATTTGCCGTACTCCGGATGACGAAAGTCTCCAGACTTGCCGCCAGATTTTTCGAGTAGCCGGATGCCTCCGATTTCCATGGCCTTATCGGCGGCCTTGGCCATGTCGTAGATCGTCAGGCAGGCGACGGAAACGGCTGTCAGGGCTTCCATTTCGACGCCCGTCTTGCCCGTCAGCTTTGCCGTTGCGGTGACGCGCAAGCCAGGGAGATCGGCATCCTCCGTGATGTCGACCGAGACTTTCGTCAACATCAGGGGGTGGCAGAGCGGGATGAGGTTGCTCGTCTGCTTGGCCGCCATGATGCCGGCAAGGCGCGCCGTGCCGATCACGTCGCCCTTTTTCGCGTTGCCCGCGCGAATGAGATCGAGCGTTGCCGTCGCCATCCGCACGTGCCCCTCGGCGGTCGCGATCCTTGTGGTTTCGGCCTTATCGCCGACATCGACCATATGCGCCTCGCCGGAGGCATCAATGTGCGTGAGACCGGATTGGCCGCTCATATCACTCGGCCGCCTGAGCGGCTTCGGCGAATAGGAGCGCGCGCGTCGCCGCCGTAACATCTTCTTTGCGCATCAGGCTCTCGCCAACCAGGAACGTGTTGATGCCTACCGCCTGTAGGCGCTTGCAATCCGCGTTCGTGAATATGCCGCTTTCGCCAACCAACAGGCGATCCTCTGGAACCATCGGCGCCAGCTTTTCGCTGACTTCGAGGCTGACTTCGAATGTCCGCAGATTGCGATTGTTGATGCCAACGAGCGGGGAGGAGAGCTTCAGCGCACGCTCCATTTCCTCGGCATCGTGAACTTCCACCAGTACATCCATGCCGAGGCCGAAGGCCTCGTCCTCGAGACGGTTTGCATCGTCATCGGAAAGCGACGCCATGATCAGGAGAATGCAATCGGCACCCCAGGCGCGGGCTTCTTGCACCTGATAGGTCTCGAACATGAAGTCCTTGCGCAGCGCCGGCAGCGAACAGGCGGCACGTGCCGCCATCAGAAATTCCGGCGCGCCCTGGAAACTTGGCGTGTCCGTCAACACCGAAAGACATGCCGCGCCTCCGAGTTCATAGGCCTTGGCCAGCGACGGCGGGTCGAAGTCGGGTCTGATCAGTCCTTTGGAAGGACTGGCCTTCTTGATCTCGGCGATCAGACCGTACTGGCCGGCCTCACGTTTTGCAACGAGCGAGCGGTGGAAGCCGCGCGGCGCCGATTGATCCGCCTGCATCGCCTTCAGGTCGGCCAGCGACACTTTCGTCTTTGCGGCGGCGATCTCTTCCCGCTTGTATAGTTCGATTTTCTTCAGGATGTCGGTCATGGCTCTATCCTAGTCGATGTCGTTCGACACGGCGACGAGTTTATCGAGGGCTGCCGCCGTCGCACCGCTATCCAGCGATTGCGCAGCAAGCCGCATGCCATCCTTCAGCATCTCAGCCTTGCCGGAGATCACCAGCGAGGCCGCTGCGTTGGCGAGCGCGATATCGCGGTACGCGTTCTTTGCGCCGCTCAGGACGTCGCGCAGCGCCGCCGCATTCACCACGCCGTCGCCACCCTTGATGGCTTCCAGCCGGCAAGGTTCTACGCCGAAATCCGCGGGCGACAGTTCGAAGGTGCGGATCTTGCCGCCCTCGAGTGCCGCGACGCTCGTCTGTCCCGTCGTGGTGATTTCGTCGAGGCCGTTGCCGTGGACAACCCACACGCTTTCCGAGCCGAGATCGCGCATGACCTCGGCAATCGGAACGACCCACTGCGGCGCGTAAACGCCAAGCAACTGGCGGCGGACACCGGCCGGATTGGAGAGAGGGCCAAGCAGATTGAAGATGGTGCGCGTGCCAAGTTCGACACGCGTGGGTCCAACGTGACGCATCGCAGAGTGATGCTGCTGGGCAAACATGAAGCCCACGCCAGCTTCGCGAATGCAGCGCGAGATCACCTCGGGCGTTACATCCAGCTTGACGCCGAGGGCAGCGAGGCTGTCGGCGGCGCCCGATTTCGAGCTCAGTGCCCGATTGCCATGCTTTGCAACAGGGACACCCGCACCGGCCACGATAAGGGCAGCCAGCGTCGAGATATTGTAGGTCCCGCTTGCGTCACCGCCGGTCCCGACGATGTCGATTGCATCCGCCGGGGCATCGACGGTCAGCATCTTGGAGCGCATCGTCGTCACAGCGCCGACAATCTCGTCGACCGTCTCACCGCGGACGCGCAATGCCATCAGGAAGCCCCCGATCTGCGAAGGGGTTGCCTGACCGGACATCAGTATGTCGAAGGCCTCGCGGGCCTCCTCACGTGTCAGAGGCTCGCGGCTTGCAGCCTTCGCCAAAAGCGGCTTCAGATCGGTCATGCGCTTAATGTTCCCCTTAGCGGACTGCCGCCTGTTCGGCGAGAGGTTGATTGACCGATGCGCCGTACTGCGTCTGCAGCAAGTTGACCATCTGATCGAGAATGTCGTCGCCGGCAGCGTTTGCAGTTGACGTGATCTGTTGGTCCTGGTTGTTGAGAACGTCACCCGTCGGTTCCGTGTTGACTTCAGTGACCTTGAGCAGAATCTGCGTCGTCGGGTCGCCACCAACGGCGCTGGCAATGGTGTCGATCGGGCCGGAGAACGCGGCAATGACACCGGCCCTGCCGAGAACGGCGTCGTCGGTGCCGCGGGTGATACCACTCTTGCTTTCGACCGTAATGCCGAGCGGTGCAGCGATATCGGCCAGCGACGTTCCCTTCTGCGCCTGCTGCTTCAGCTCTTCGGCTTTTTTGGCGAGTTCGAGCTTCTGCTGTTCGGCGGTCCAGTCGGCGATTGCCTTATCCTTCACTTCGCTGAGCGGCCGATCACGCTCCGGCGTGATGTCGCGGACGTCGAACCAAAGATAGCCGTCGGTGCCGATCGAGAGGGAAGGAGCGTCTGCCCCAGCCTCAGTCTTGAAGGCAGCCCCAAGAACCTGCTGCTTGGCCGGAATATCCTTGACCTCGTTGCCGTCCCTATCGAGACCGGTCGCATCGACGGCGTCGATCACGACCGCCTTGAGCTTGAGCTGCTCTGCAATCTGTTCCAGCGTCGAGCCCGACCCGCGCAGATCCTCGATCTGATCGTGAACGTTGATGAGTTCCTGCGAGGCGTTGGAAACGGCCAATTGCTTGCGGATCTCTTCCTTGACCTCGTCAAGGGTCTTGACGCTCTCGGGCTTGATGTTGCTGACACGGACGATGACCGGGCCGAAGGTGCCATCGACAACGGGCGTCGTTCCGCCATCCTTCGAGACGGCGAAGGCCGCATCCGCGATCGCCTGATCCGGCACCTTGTCCTTGGAGAACTCGCCCAGGAACACGTCCGCTGCCGTCTTGCCCTGATCGGTCACCAGTTGATCGAACGTCGTGCCGGTCTTCAGCGCGGCCAGCGCGGCATTGGCAAGATCCTTGTTCTGGAAGGTCAACTGCTCGATCGTACGGGCCTCTGGCGTGCGGAAGCTCTCCTTTCGCTTTTCGAAATCCTCGCGGATCTGGTCGTCCGTAACGGAGGCGGCATCGGCGATGTCTTCCGGTTGCAGCTTCAGGAACGCGATCTTGCGGTATTCCGGCGCGCGGAAGCGCGTCTTGGCGCCTTCGAACCACTTGGCGAGGACATCCTCGGCAGGCGCCTTGATCGGCTCGATATTGGCGTTGGTCAGCAGCAGGTAATCGATACCGCGACTTTCCTGGCGGTAAAGCTTGAGCGCATCGACGAGCGTTTTCGGCGCCGTGAAGCCGTTCGATACTGCATCGACGATCTGGCTCCGAACGGCGACCTTGCTGCGCTCCTTGATGTAATCATCTTCGCGGATGCCGGCATTGCGCAGGCGCGACGTAAAGAGGGTACGGTCGAACTGGCCATTCACCGCCTTGAAGGCTGGATCGTCGCCGATCAGCTGCGCAAGCCGATCCTGCGACAGGCCAAGGTTCATGTCTTCCGCCAACTGATCGAGCGATGCGCCGGCGACCAACTGTGCCAGAACCTGCTGCTCCACACCGAAGGCCCGGGCCTGCTCGGGTGTCAGGCGCATGCCGAACTGCTGGCTGAGATTTGCGACCTGCCGCTGGTAGGCCAGGCGAAACTCGTTGACGTCGACGTGCTGGTCTCCGACGCTGACAACCGTCGTGCTCGTGCCGCCCGATATCAGTGAGCGCGACACGCCCCAAATACCAAAAGAGGCGACAAGTAGCAGCATGAGGAGCTTGGCAACCCAGGTGTGAGCAGCTCTTCGCAGAAGATCGAACATCGAAACGCAAACCTCGCATTATATTCGCCCGTTCGCGGGCAAAGCTTTTGACGTTCCTTAGAACAAAGCCAGCAGGAAATGAAGGGTTATCGCACGAAAACATCTGCGCTATATGTGCAGTCATACTGGAGCGCCTGGCGCCGCAAAAGAGACCGGACATCGGAACCTTTCCCAGCACTAATTCGTTGAAGAGCATCCGGAAAAAGAGGAGCAGACCATGGCCGATATGAAAACCGCCTCCGCCCAGTCCGCAACCGCGCGTGTGAAGGCGGAGATCGCGGCAGACGATCTTTCCGCACAGGTCGCCGCATTGCGCGAAGACCTTGCACGCCTGTCCGAAAGCGTTGTGGCGCTTGGACACGGCGCCAAGACCGCCGTCGCCGACGAGGCATCGGTCATGACGGAGCGGCTGCGCGACAAGGTAAGGGAGGAACCTATCTTCGCGCTCGCCGTGACAGCCGGCGTCGCTTACCTTTTCGGATTGATGAGCCGTCGATAGATCGAACGGCGTTTGACCAGGCAAGGGCCGGGCGTGTTGGCGCCCGGCTTTTGGTTTTTAACTAGCGACGAATGACTCGCCCAACGGCAATGAGCAGGCACGCGCCGACGAAGCCAGCAATCAAATACCCGAGCCAGCCGGCAAGCGCGATGCCCAGCCCAGAGAGGATGGCGTTCGCAACGATCGCGCCCACAATGCCAAGAATGATGTTCATCAACAGGCCCATGTTGCTGTTCATGAACTTTTCCGCCAGCCACCCGGCAATGCCGCCGATAATGATAGCTGCTACCCAACCTACGCCTGCGTCTTCCATATGATTTTCCTTCCAGAGAAACTACGAAGTCAACGCTCGAGGCGGAAATTGAGGCCTTTGTAACGGCCGGGGCAGTGCATGGCAGAAGAGGTATGCTTTTGGCAGCGTAAGGCAGGTCAAACGCAAAGGCTGCGCAAATGTCCAATGCCGGCAGTCAGACTCAATTCCCCCGAGAGAAAAGATAGGCGATCCGTTTGGTTGCGCAACGCAAATGTGTTCGCCCTAAAACGAGGACAACGGCGGCAAAGTCCGTGCGATCGACCTCACATCCCTTCAAACACACTTTCCGAACAATCTTCGACGGCCCCCCTTAACCCAGCCACAACCACTGGACGTCCTTTTGCAAAACACTCGACGTGGTGTCGAGTGCGCCTTGAGAGATGCTGAATGGTTCCGCCAGGCAGGCACAAATTCATCAGCTGGCAAGTCGCGAACAAAACACCATATCACGGGGTCATCACGTTTTGACGACAACGTCGGAAATGCATACCAATCGTCGTACTTTCCGGTATATCAGTCGCGTAGGAATAATACCAATATGCGATCAGTTTTGTTCCGGAAGACGAGTCCGGAGCTCTCTCGTCGGATGGCGCCCGCAAAATCCATCACACTTCCGTGATGGTTTCAGATGGCTGATTATACCGTGAATCGCTTTGCCGACCCCCCTTGTGTCATCGAAAAAGCTCATTCTCAACGAAATCGCGCGTTTCCTTAAGCATTTGCTTGCTCAACCTGCAATCTATGTCATGGTAGCTTCCTCACATGAGAGGGGTTCTAGCTATGATTAATCTTCAATCGGTTCGTAATGACACTACTCATGATCAACGCCTGCTCGATTGCCGCGCCGATGTTGAACCCGCGCTCCATCAGATCATCCGCGATGCGCAACTAAAGGGGTGGGCGCCGGCGGAAGTGGCGATGGCAATAGCGGATGCAGCGGATGACTACATTCTGTTGTTGGCCAGCAGGAAGGCGACGTCGCATTGATAGGCGTCACATTGCTAATGGGGCGAGGACGAGGACACCGGATCTGCGGGCAAGGCAGCAGCATTTGCCCGCAGGAAAGATCTCCGCACATCCAGGCATCGCGGCACCGGGGTAGTGAATAGCGTTTCAGCACGCCAGTAGAGTGATGACATCACGGAGTGGAGTTCAACCCACTACCTACAGGACGAAAATCTGCGACCTGTCGGATAAAATCAGGTGAGTTTCGCTTCATCGTGCCTCACGCCGCATAGCGATGCCGCAGAGGATCTGGAACTCGCCGGCGGTAGCGGATTCGTGAACTGTGCCTGGCAAAGGGCGCCGTAATTCTCGCCCGGGCTTGCGATGACACGCTAGATTGCGCGCGCGGCGGTGAGCAATGGCCCTCCCGGAGGAGCGCGGACGCACATATTTCTCACATTTCTGGCGGCCGTGGCGCTGATCGGCCTTTCCACAATCACCTCAGCCTGCACCACAAACCCTGATCAGACCTCATCAATCGGGTCGTCATCGGCCTATCTACGCGATCGCTCTGTAAATCCAGCCTGTGCAGATGGGTTCAGACCTAGTAACGGCCGCCCGTGCAGCTATTAGACACGAACGTGGTGCGAGGACGCAAGGCAGTCGCCGTCCCAAACTATACTAAGTCTTTGATTTCATGGTGAGAGCGTCGGGGTTCGAACCCGAGACCTACTGATTAAAAGTCAGTTGCTCTACCGGCTGAGCTACGCTCTCCCTGAAGCCGAGCGGTGCGTCCGGCTGGAAGTGCGCGGAACATATGCAGGTGCCCCATTGCGGTCAACCAAAAAATCACCGTTCCCTGTGCATTAGGCACATTTCTTGCGACTGGGCCTGAAAAGGCGGCCCCCTGGAAACGGCCAAAAAGAAAAGCGCCCGAAGGCGCTTTGTAAAAGTTGGGGGAAACGAGGTCATGAACCGGGCGGACGAAAGTTCGAATATAGTGTTGACGACCCGGAGAAAGCGGAAAAATCCGGGTATACTTTCGCGCCGCCGAGTCCGCTTGGCTCGGCTCACAATCTCAGCATATAAATGCGCGACGGATCAGAAGGTTCCACCGAAAAAGATTTAATCGAATCAATCCTTTCCGAGGCTGGTCGATACCTTCACAAAGTCACATGACGCTCTAGCTAGCTCCTTGTACAGACAAGGAGACTGCGATGACCAGCGTGACCACACCCACAACGACCACCCGAAAAGTGTTGCGCGGGCGACCTTACAGCCTCGGTGAGTTTGCCAGGAAGTATAGACTAGAGGAAACCGAGGCAAAGCGGCTCTATGAGAAGTTCGGGCCATCGGCCACGGAACTCGATCTGCTCATGGCCGCCAAGCGGCGTCTACCGGTTCATTGATGGTTCTATCGATGGTTCTATCAAACGCATAAGGACTGCAGCAAATCGAGTTGATTCGCTTTTGTCGCCGTTGCGGTGTGGCCATCACTCGGTCAGTCCGGCGAGGGGCTGCAGCTCTCCACGACGGTTCTGCAGTTTCAGCGGCTGCAGATCGAAGAGGTCGAAGGCCAGCTTAAGAGCGACGGCCAATACAAAGCGAATCCTCTCGGTCCCATTTCAGCCTACGGAAACTGAACTTTCATTACCAAGATTTCATTTCATTCGACCGTCATTTCGTGCCAATCCGGGCCGATGCTAATCTGCCGTTCAGCTTCGACATGATCATCTTGCTGGCGGCTGCGTTGGCAGCATGTTGATCGAGGCCGGAATGAACGACGTCAAGACTATGCACGAAACCAAGCCGACCAAGGCGAGCGCCGACCTGGCGACCGTCCTTGCGGCTTCACGCAAACAGTCGAAGGGCCGTTGGCGTGGTCGCCTATTGGTATTGCTTCTGCTGATTCTTGCGGCCGGCGGGGTGGGTTATTTCTATGCGCGGCAAGAAGGCAACCAATACAGCTACGCCACTCAACCTATCAAACGCGGCGACCTGACCGTGCTGGTTACGGCAACCGGATCCGTGCAGCCGACAGAGCAAGTGGATATATCAAGCGAGCTGTCGGGAACGGTTCGCGAGGTGAACGTCGACTATAACAGCGAGGTCAAGGCCGGCGAGGTTCTTGCCGCTCTCGATACGAACAAGCTTGAGGCGGACGTCAAGAGTTCGCGGGCGAAACTCGATTCGGCCAAAGCGAATGTCGTGAAGGCGACCGCCGACCTCGAGTCGGCCCAGAGCTCGTTCCAGCGAGCCCGCAACCTCGTTCAGAGCAACGTTTCTACGCAGCAGAGCCTCGAAGATGCGCGCTACAAGTTCGATTCCGCGGTTGCCGCGAAGGACATCAACGTCGCTGCCGTGCTCTCTGCGGAGGCCGATCTGCGGCTGGCCGAAGTCAACCTCGCCAAGGCGACGATCGTCTCGCCGATCAACGGTGTGATTCTCACGCGTTCGGTCGATCCCGGCGCAACGGTCGCAGCGTCCTTGTCCGCGCCGGTGCTGTTCGTCATCGCCGGCGATCTGCGGAAGATGGAACTGCAGGTCGATGTCGACGAGGCCGATGTCGGTCAGATTGCCGTCGGCCAGAAGGCGACGTTCACGGTTGATGCCTATCCCAACCGGACCTTTCCGGCCGAGATCAAGCAGATTCGATTTGCATCCGAGACCACGAACAACGTCGTGACCTACAAGGCGATCCTGTCGGTCGACAATGCTGACCTGTTGCTGCGTCCTGGCATGACCGCGACGGCTGATGTCACCGTTGAGGCAGTCGAGAATACCCTGATGATCCCAAATTCGACCCTTCGCTATGCCCCCCCGGCTGCAGAGTCTCCCCGCGGCCGCGGCATCTTCGGCCTGCTCCGACCACCGCGCATGGGGCCACGGAGCGGCAACCAAGGCGAAGCCCTGACCGGAGCAAAGCGGCGCGTATGGCTGCTGAAAGCAGGCAAGCCGGCACCAGTGATCATCCAGGTGGGGTCTTCCGACGGACAATTCACTCAGATCGTTTCCGGTGACCTGAAGGAAAGCGATGCGGTGATTACCGACGCTACGCAGGCGAAGTAGGCGAGGCTCACGATGCAGAGCCCGGCACTTATCGAATTCAAGCAGGTCTCGAAGATCTATGGTCAGGGAGAGGCGGCCATCCGCGCCCTCGACCGGGTGGATCTGTCGATCCGCGAACACGAATTCGTCGCCATCATGGGACCTTCCGGCTCGGGCAAGTCGACGGCCATGAACATTCTTGGTTGTCTCGATGTGCCCACCGACGGCGACTACATTTTCCAAGGCGTCTCAACACAGGGCTTCGACCGCAGCCAACTGACATTGCTGCGCCGTCATATGCTCGGCTTCGTATTCCAGGGGTTCAACCTGCTGCCGCGCACCTCGGCGTTGGAGAATGTCGAGTTGCCGCTGATCTATCGCGGCATGCATGCAAGCGAGCGCCACCGCAAGGCCAAGGAGGCGCTCGGGCTTGTGGGGCTTTCCGGGCGTGAGCATCACAAGACGCAGGAACTGTCCGGCGGCCAGCAGCAACGTGTCGCGATTGCCCGGGCGATCGTGACCGAGCCCTCGCTGCTTCTCGCGGATGAGCCAACCGGCAATCTGGACACGAAGACCAGCGTCGAGATCATGGACCTGATGACGCGACTGAACCGCGAACAGGGCATCACGATCGTCATGGTCACGCACGAGCCCGATATTGCTGCCTACGCTCAGCGCCTGCTGCGTTTCATAGACGGCAAGCTCGAGACCGAGGTCGAGCATCGCGGGAGGGCGGATCATGTTCTTTGAGACGCTGAAACTTGCGCTGCGTGCGATCAGCCGGAACATGCTTCGTTCCTTCCTCACGGTGCTCGGCGTGGTCATCGGGGTGGCGGCCGTCATCGCGTTGGTGACGATCGGCAACGGTACGACCGCCCAGGTTTCGGCCGAGCTTTCACGGCTCGGCACCAACATGCTGTTTGCGCGCCCGGGTCAGTTCGGTCCTGGTCGCCCAAGCTCGGAAGCACGCCGCTTCACGATCAAGGACGTCGACGCCATTCGCGATCAGGTCAATGGCCTGCGCGCCGCGGCGCCGCTCAATCAGACGACCGCGACCGTCATCTACGGCGGGCAGAGCCACTCGACGACCGTGATGGGGACGAACAACGACTACTTCATCGCGCAGGACTGGGACATGGCGATCGGCCGCACCTTTGACGCGGCGGAAGAACGCGGACGCCCGCGCTGCATCCTCGGAGAAACGGTACGCTCGCAACTCTTCGGCGCCGCCGATCCCACGGGACAGCAGATTCGCGTCGGCAAGGTTTCGTGCAGCATCATCGGCGTCCTTGCCAAGCGCGGCCAGTCCGGCATGGGCAACGATCAGGACGATGTCGTCGTCATGCCCGTTAAGGTCTATCAACGCCGGGTCGGCGGCAAAGCGAACGCCAATGTCCAGATGATCGTGATCTCGGCGCGCGACGGGGTGTCGACATCGAAAGTTCAGACCGAAACCGAAAACCTGCTTCGGGAGCGGCGCAAGATCGTACCGGGACGTGACGATGACTTCAGCGTCAATGACATGACGCAGATTGCTGACGCAATGACCGGTACCACGACACTGTTGACCAGCTTGCTCGGAGCGGTCGCCGCGATCAGCCTGCTTGTCGGCGGGATCGGGATCATGAACATCATGCTGGTGTCAGTGACCGAGCGCACCCGCGAGATCGGCATACGCCTGGCGATCGGCGCACTGGAAAACCAGGTGCTGCTGCAGTTCCTTGTCGAGGCGGTGGCACTCTCCGTGTTTGGTGGGATCGCAGGGATTTTGCTGGGGGTCAGCCTTGGTTATGGAGCAGTGACCGTGCTGAAGGTGCCGTTCGTGGTCAGCCCCACGATGATCGCTGTGGCGTTCGCGTTCTCCGCCGCGATAGGGATGGTCTTCGGTTACTTCCCCGCTCGCAGTGCGGCGCAGCTCAACCCGATCGACGCGTTGAGGCACGAGTGAGCGGAGGCGCCTGGTTTCGGCCGGGCCGCTGCTCTGCATGCCTCATAGGGTTAGGCGCTCGGCGCTGGCCAGCGCTCTTGCGTCACCACTCGCTGCAAGGCCATTTGCCATTTCACCGTGATTGAGAAGACGCATCGCCGGAAGATCCAGGCGCTCCCGCGGCTTGCCGTTCGAAAGAACGCTGATATATCATTAACGTTACAGTCGCTTCGCAACACGCATACACTTTCTGGAGCCGAATACGCGGATGCAGAACTCACTCAGCCACCGTGCCTATCTCACCCTGGAACATGCGATCGTGACGCTGACGTTGCAGCCGGGCGCCTTGGTTACCGAGAAGCATCTGATCGACCTTGCCGGTCACGGACGCACGCCGGTGCGCGAAGCGATCCAGAAGCTGGCGTGGCAAGGGCTCATCGTGGTGAAGCCGCGTGTCGGGCTGCAGGTGGCCGAAATCAAGCCGACGGACCATGAGAACGTCATGCAGGTTCGCCGCGAGCTCGAGCCGATCGCTGCCGCCCTGGCAGCCGACTTTGCGACATCAGAGCAGCGCAGGGAACTGGGTGAATGTGCCCAGACGATGGAAATGTCCGCCACGACCGGCGACTTGGCAGCATTCTTCGCCGCGGACAAGACCTTTGACGAAATCCTGGAAGAAGCCTGCCCGAACAGTTTCATAACATCGGCGCTCGGACCGGTTCAGACCCATTCCCGTCGGCTCTGGTCTGCATCCAGCAGTCCCGACAGGATGGATCAATCCATCTCTCTGCACGTCGAGGTCATACGGGCCATTCAGCAGGGCAGATCCCAGGACGCCAACCGGACGATGGGCGCCCTCATCGAGTATCTCAGTGGCCACAATTGAAAACGGCCCCATTTCGGGGCCGTGAACGCTTCTATCTTGGCTGATTTAGCCGACGAATGCCCGCTCGATAACGAACTCCGCCGGCTTGCTGTTTGCGCCCTCATTGAGGCCAGCCTTTTCCAGCAGTTCCTTGGTATCTTTCAGCATCGCCGAGGACCCGCAGATCATACCGCGATCGATTGATGGATCGAGCGGCGGAACGCCGAGATCGGTGAAAAGCTTGCCCGCCGAGATCAAATCCGTGATGCGGCCGCGATAGGCGAAGTCTTCGCGGGTGACCGTCGCGTAGTGGCGCAGCTTGTCGCCGACTATCTCCTGCAGAAGTTCGTCGTTCTTGATTTCCTCGACGAGATCGAAGCCGTACTTCAGTTCCGCTACGTCGCGGGTCGTGTGCGTGAGGATGACTTCCTCGTACTTCTCGTAGGTTTCTGGATCGCGGATCAGGCTCGCGAAGGGGGCGATACCGGTGCCGGTCGAAAACATATAGAGACGACGGCCGGGCGTCAGCGCGTCAAGCACCAGCGTGCCCGTCGGCTTCTTGCGCATCAGAACCTGGTCGCCTGGCTTGATCGCCTGCAGATGCGAGGTCAGCGGACCATCCGGGACCTTGATCGAGAAAAACTCCAGCTCCTCCGCCCAAGCGGGGCTTGCGATCGAATAGGCGCGGAAAATCGGCTTGCCTTCGACCATCAGCCCGATCATCGCGAATTCGCCGGACCGGAAACGGAAACCCTGCGGGCGCGTCATCGTGAACCGGAACAAGCGGTCCGTATAATGCGTCACGCTAAGCACGGTTTCGGCATAGACTCCGGCCGGAATCGGGGAGGCGAAGTCTTCGGTTTTTGCAGGGGCGTTCATTTCGGTATCGGATCCCGTATTCATCGCACAATGTTATCGATGCCAGCGAGATATTACAAATAGTGTCGGGATTAAAGGTAATCCATTCTTTCTCATGCGACTTGCACGAAATATGCGTGTCATCGTCAGGATTCCTGCCCCTTGCGTCGCTTCGTCGCTTTTGCGCTGGCGAAGCGAAGCAAAGGATGCATATTAAGCCAAAAACCGCGTCTGCCATGCGCGGACGCCATAGGCTGCTCGGGGAAACATGAAGATTTTCAATTACAAGCGCGTACCTTACGCGGAGATGCGCGCATTTTCCGTCCATATTCTGACGGCATCCGGATCTTTTCTCGCGTTCCTCGGCGTGGTCGCTGCTGCCGAGCACCGGTTCATCGACATGTTCTGGTGGCTCGGCCTTGCGCTTCTAGTTGACGGTATCGACGGACCGATTGCCCGCAAGGTGAGCGTCAAGGAGGTGCTGCCAAACTGGTCGGGCGATACGCTCGACAATATCATTGACTATGTCACCTACGTTCTATTGCCGGCCTTTGCCCTCTACCAGAGTGGCATGATCGGCGAACCATGGTCCTTCGTGGCGGCAGGCATGATCGTCGTATCGAGTGCAATCTACTACGCGGATACCGGAATGAAGACGGACGAGTACTTCTTCTCCGGCTTCCCAGTAGTCTGGAACATGATCGTCTTTACGCTTTTCGTCATCGATGCCAGCGCGATCACAGCACTTGTCGTCGTCATCGTTTCCGTCATCCTGACCTTCCTGCCGATCAATTTTCTCCATCCTGTCCGCGTCCAGCGCCTGCGTCCGCTCAACCTCGGTGTTTTCTTCCTATGGTCGGCGCTCGGAATGTATGCGCTTCTGACGCATTTCGTGATCCCGCAGTGGGCGCTTGTCCTCTTTATCCTTAGCGGTATCTACCTCTACTGCGTCGGCGCCGTGCTGCAGTTCTTCCCGGCGCTTGGACGTAGAGCCTAGGAGAAGACGATGGCAAAGACGCAGGCGGTCTCATTCAGCAGGACCGGTGGACCCGAGGTTCTTGAATATGTCGATATCGACCTGCCGCCGCCCGGCGCAGGCGAAGTGCAGATCAAGCATGCAGCCATCGGCCTTAACTTCATAGACGTCTACTTCCGGACAGGTCTCTACAAGGCGCCGCATACGCCTTTCGTGACGGGCAAGGAAGCGGCTGGCACTGTCATCGCTGTCGGGCCTGATGTAGAGGATTTCAAAATTGGCGATCGGGTCGCCTATGCCGGTGCGGATGGCGCATACAGCGTCGAGCGGAACGTCGAGACCAAGCACCTCGTCAAGGTGCCGGATGGAATTCCCCTGGAAACTGCAGCCTCGATGATGTTGAAGGGAATGACTGCGGAATACCTGCTCAACCGGACATACAAGGTTGGCCCGGATACGACGATCCTGTTTCACGCCGCCGCCGGTGGCGTCGGCCTCATCGCAGGCCAATGGGCCAAGGCGCTCGGGGCAACGGTGATCGGCACCGCGGGGTCAGATAGCAAGGTGCGTTTGGCACTCGAGCATGGCTACGACTACGTTATCAACTATAACACCGAGAATTTTGTAGAGCGCGTGCGCGAGATCACCGGTGGGGCAGGGGTCCACATCGCCTACGACTCGATTGGCCGCGACACGTTTCCGCAATCGCTCGACTGCCTGCGACGGTTCGGCATGTTCGTCTCGTTCGGCCAATCCTCAGGACCGATCGAGAACTTCACCCTTGCCATGCTCGCGCAGAAGGGATCGCTCTTTGCAACACGGCCCACGCTTTTCGCCTACATCGCAACACGCGAAGAGCTAACCAATTGTGCAAACGCGTTATTTGATGTTGTTTTGAGCAACAAAGTGCGTATCAATATCAACCAAACCTATCCATTGCGTGAAGTCGGACGGGCTCACATGGATCTGGAGTCCAGAAGAACTACCGGAACTACGCTGCTGATCCCATAATGACCCGAATGGGCAGGGTCGGCAGAGAGAAATGAGGGGAACGTGTCGTTATCTGATGTGCCGGGTTCCGGCGCGTTATTGTCTGTCCAGCAACTGACGAAACTCTTCGGCAGCTTTGCTGCCTGCAACCACATCGACCTCGATATCGCCCACGGCGAAATCCATGCTCTCCTTGGTGAAAACGGCGCCGGCAAATCGACGCTCGTCAAGATGCTGTTCGGCGTACTCGAACCGACCGAGGGCCATATCCTGTGGGAGGGCCAGCCGGTTTCGATCGGTTCGCCGGGTGATGCCCGCAAGCTCGGCATCGGCATGGTCTTTCAACACTTCTCGCTCTTCGAGGCGTTGACGGTTGCTGAAAACATCGCGCTTTCCCTTGATGACAGCATTCCGATCGGCAGGATTGCGGAAGAAGCAAGGGCGCTCTCGCGCGCCTATGGATTGCCGCTCGACCCTCATGCCCACGTCGCCGATCTTTCCGTCGGCGAACGCCAGCGCATCGAGATCGTGCGTGCGCTGCTGCAAAACCCCAAACTCATTATCCTCGATGAGCCGACTTCGGTGCTGACGCCGCAGGAGGCCGACAAGCTTTTCGAAACACTCTTCAAGCTGAAGGCGGAGGGCAAATCGGTCCTCTACATCAGTCATCGGCTCGAGGAGGTTCAGCGCATCTGCGACCGGGCGACCGTGTTGCGCAACGGAAGCGTCACCGGCGCCTGTGATCCACGCCAGGAAACGCCTGCCTCGCTTGCCCGCATGATGGTTGGCAGCGACGTCGCAACCGTCACTCATCCCGATCGTGGCAACAAGGGCGACGTGCAGCTTTCCGTCAGCAATCTTTCCGTCTCCGCCCGCACGCCCTTTGCCATGCCCCTCAAGGACGTATCCCTGACGGTTCGGTCGGGCGAGATCCTGGCGATTGCGGGTGTCGCCGGCAACGGCCAGGGCGAACTTTTCGATGCGCTCTCTGGAGAGTATCCCGTGAGCTCGCCGGATGCGATCACCATCCGCAAGAAGGCGGTGGGCACCCAGGGTATCACGGCACGGCGTCTGCTTGGCGCCGGGTTCGTGCCGGAAGAACGCCATGGCCATGCGGCCGTCTCAGCCATGAAGCTTTCCGACAACCTTGTGCTGGCGCGAAGCCAATCCGACCGCAGGGGCTTCCTCGGTGGTTCTTTTCTCAAGGTGATCCGTCGCGGTGCCGTCAAGACCGCGACAAAGCGGATTGCCGACGCGATGGACGTGCGCAAGAGCGGAGAGGACCCTGCGGCAGGATCGCTTTCTGGCGGAAACCTGCAAAAGTTCATCGTTGGGCGTGAACTCGACCGACAACCGGCGGTTCTCGTTGTTAATCAGCCGACGTGGGGCGTCGACGCGGGAGCCGCGAGTCGCATTCGTCAGGCCCTCGTCGATCTGGCGCGCAACGGCTCGGCAGTCGTCGTCATCAGCCAGGATCTTGACGAAATATTTGAAGTCGCAACGGAGATTGCCGTGATTTCTGAGGGGCGACTTTCGCAACCCTTCCCGGCGGGAGAACTGTCTCGAGAGAAGATTGGCCTTCTGATGGGCGGCCTGCACGAAGGCAAGACCGCGTCGGAGACGGCCAATGCGCATTGAGCTCGAGAAGCGGCCGCAAGCGTCGAAGCTCTATGGTTTCGTCTCACCGTTACTGGCATTGGTGCTGACGCTGATTGCCGGCGGGATCATGTTCGCCATTTTGGGCAAGAACCCCGTCGAAGCGCTGGATGCCTTCTTCCTCGAACCCTTGCTGGAAGTCTGGTCGCTGCATGAGCTTGCCGTTAAGGCAGCGCCCCTGATCATGATCGGCGTCGGGTTGGCGGTCTGCTATCGTTCCAATAACTGGAATATCGGCGCCGAGGGTCAATTTACGATCGGCGCGATTACTGGCTCGATCCTGCCGATCGTATTTACAGAATGGCATTCGCCTCTCGTGCTGCCCTTGATGCTTGTCATGGGTGCGATCGGCGGTGCGTTGTTTGCGGCCATTCCAGCGCTGCTGAAGGCGCATTTCAATACCAACGAAATCCTGACGAGCCTAATGCTTGTCTATATTGCGCAGCTGTTTCTGGATTGGCTGATCCGCGGCGCCTGGCGCAATCCGCAAGGCTTCAACTTTCCCGAAAGCGTGCCGTTTCCACCCGAAGCCACACTGCCGGCGATCTGGGAAGAGTCCGGCCGCGCCCATTGGGCATTCGTGTTCGCGATTGTTGCAGCGCTTCTCGTCTGGTTCATGCTGAAATACACGCTGAGAGGATTCGAGATCGTGGTGCTCGGCCAGTCCGAGCGGGCAGGGCGCTTCGCCGGCTTTTCGTCCAAGAAGATGATCTGGTTCAGCTTTCTGTTCTCGGGGGCACTTGCAGGACTTGCCGGCATCTCCGAAGTATCGGGATCGATCGGACACCTGCAGCCTGCGATTTCTCCAGGCTACGGCTTCACGGCGATCATTGTCGCGTTTCTCGGACGCCTGAACCCACTCGGCATCATCGCATCCGGCCTTGTGCTCGCGCTGACTTACCTCGGCGGCGAGGCGGCGCAGCTTTCGCTCGGCGTATCCGACAAGGTCACCCGCGTCTTCCAGGGCTTGCTGCTCTTCTTCGTGCTCTCCTGCGACACGCTCATCTACTACAAGATCCGTATCGTCTGGTTGCGGGTCCGGGGAGGCGTCGCGTGAGCATCTTCGAAGCTATTCTGCTGACCGTCATCACAGCGTCCACACCTCTCGTTATTGCAGCCTTGGGCGAACTCGTCGCCGAACGATCCGGTGTTCTAAACCTCGGCGTCGAGGGCATGATGATCATGGGGGCCGTCGCTGCCTTCGCCAGCGCTCAGATTTCGGGGTCTCCCTATATCGGGCTGCTGGGCGGCATTGTCGCCGGCGCACTGTTTTCACTGCTGTTCGGTTTCCTTACCCTCACGCTGGTCGCAAACCAGGTGGCGACTGGCCTGGCGTTGACGATCCTCGGCCTTGGGGTGTCGGGAATGCTGGGTGAGGGCTATGTTGGCGTACCGGGCGTTCGCCTCGCGCCGATCGTCATTCCCTACCTCTCCGACATTCCGCTCATCGGATCCGTCCTGTTCAGGCAGGATCTGACATTCTACCTGTCGCTGGCTTTGCTCTTCGGCGTGAGCTGGTTCCTGTTCCGCAGCCGCACCGGCCTGAAGCTGCGCGCGATCGGCGACAGTCACGGTTCAGCGCACGCTCTCGGCATCAGGGTCATCCGCACGCGCTACCTCGCCGTGATGTTCGGTGGTGCCTGCGCGGGGCTCGCCGGAGCGCAGCTTTCCCTCGTTTATACGCCGCAATGGGTGGAGAACATGTCTTCCGGCCGTGGCTGGATCACACTCGCCCTCGTCGTCTTCGCATCCTGGCGTCCATGGCGGGTTTTTGCGGGTGGCTACCTCTTCGGCGCGGTCACGATCCTGCAGCTTCATGCACAGGCTTTTGGCGTTGGAATTCCGGCCCAATTTCTGTCGATGCTCCCTTATGCTGCCACTATTGTGGTCCTTGTCATCATTTCTCATAATCGCCGTACGACGTTGATCAACACGCCTGCGTCGCTGGGAAAACCGTTCGTGCCGGAGCGCTAAACAGAAGAATGAGACGCGCTTCCGGAAATTACAAACTAACAGGGGTTATCATGAAAAAACTCGCATTTGCATTTGCCGCATCAGCTGCCGCGGTCCTGAGCGTCGGTTCGTCCGCGCAGGCCGCTGACAAGACCAAGGTCTGCTTCGTCTACGTTGGGTCACACACGGACGGTGGTTATTCCCAGGCTCACGATCTCGGTCGCCAGCAGATCCAGAAGGAATTCGGCGATAAGATCGACACGCCCTACCTCGAAAACGTACCGGAAGGCCCCGACGCCGAGCGTGCGATCGAGCGTCTGGCGCGTTCGGGCTGCAAGCTGATCTTCACGACGTCCTTCGGCTTCATGGATGCCACCGTGAAGGTCGCCGCCAAGTTCCCGAACGTGAAGTTCGAACACGGCACCGGCTACAAGTCCGGCCCGAACCTCGCGACCTATAACTCGCGCTTCTACGAAGGGCGCTACATCCTCGGCCAGATCGCAGCCAAGACGTCGAAGAACCACGGTGCTGCTTACATCGCCTCATTCCCGATCCCGGAAGTGGTCATGGGCATCAACGCCTTCGAACAGGGTGCCCGCTCCATCGATCCGGACTTCAAGCTGAAGGTCATCTGGGTGAACACCTGGTTCGACCCGGGCAAGGAAGCCGATGCAGCAAAGGCCATGGTCGACCAGGGCGTCGACGTGCTGACGCAGCACACGGATACCACCGCTCCGATGCAGGTTGCCGAGGAACGCGGCATTCATGCGTTCGGCCAAGCCTCCGACATGATCGCAGCCGGCCCGAAGGCTCAGCTGACGGCGATCGTCGACACCTGGGGTAACTACTACTCCAAGCGCGTTCACGCGCTGCTCGACGGCACCTGGAAGTCCGAGCAGAGCTGGGACGGCCTGAAAGACGGCATCCTCAAGATGGCCGACTACACCAACATGCCTGACGACGTGAAGAAGATGGCTCAGGATACCGAAGCCAAGATCAAGTCGGGCGAGCTTCACCCCTTCACCGGCCCGATCAACAAGCAGGACGGCACCCCGTGGCTGAAGGCTGGCGAAAAGGCTGACGACGGCACGCTGCTCGGCATGAACTTCTACGTCGAAGGCGTCGACGACAAGCTGCCGAAGTGATTTCGTCAGGCAATTAGCACGTGCGAAAAGGCGCTCGTTTTGAGCGCCTTTTTTTATTTGCACCGCATACCAGAAAGTGCATTTACAAAAGTAATACTATATGATTTTTTCTCGGTGTGCCGCGTGGAGGCGGCTTTGGGAGGATATAATGAAATTGAAGACTGCACTCTTGAGTGCTACGATTCTGGCTGCCTGCATGTTCGGTTCTGCATCGGCTGCGGAACTGGTCGTCGGCTTTTCGCAGATCGGTTCTGAATCGGGTTGGCGCGCTGCTGAAACCACCGTCACGAAGGAAGAAGCCAAGAAGCGTGGCGTTGACCTGAAATTTGCTGACGCTCAGCAGAAGCAGGAAAACCAGATCAAGGCGATCCGCTCCTTCATCGCCCAGGGCGTCAACGCTATCTTCCTGGCGCCCGTCGTCGAGACCGGCTGGGACGCTGTTCTGAAGGAAGCAAAGGAAGCTGAAATCCCCGTAATACTGCTCGACCGGACGATCAAGGCGCCTGAAGACCTCTACCTGACCGCTGTCACTTCGGATCAGGTTCATGAGGGCAAGGTTGCCGGCGACTGGCTGGTAAAGACCGTCGGCGACAAGGCTTGCAAGATCGTCGAACTCCAGGGAACGACCGGCTCTTCCCCCGCCATCGCTCGTAAGAAGGGCTTCGAAGAAGCCATCGCCGGCAAGGCAAACTTCAAGATCGCTCGCAGCCAGACCGGTGACTTCACCCGCACCAAGGGCAAGGAAGTCATGGAAAGCTTCCTGAAGGCCGAAAACGGCGGCAAGGATATCTGCGCCCTCTACGCTCACAACGACGACATGGCCGTGGGCGGCATCCAGGCGATCAAGGAAGCCGGTCTGAAGCCGGGCAAGGACATTCTGGTCGTCTCGATCGACGCCGTGCCAGATATCTTCAAGGCCATGGCAGCCGGCGAAGCAAATGCGACCGTGGAACTCACGCCGAACATGGCTGGTCCCGCATTCGACGTCCTCGGCGCATACCTGAAGGACAAGAAGGCTCCGGCGAAGTGGATCCAGACGGAATCCAAGCTCTACACGCCGGCTGACGACCCGACGAAGGTCTACGAGTCGAAGAAGAACCTCGGCTACTGATTTTTGACGCTCGAACCGCACCGGTCCATCATGGACCGGTGCGGAACTGCCGCCTGCCAATCAGGACCTCATGTCCTTCAATGCCGCGGCACCGCAAGGCCTGTATCAGGAAAAGCCGCACTCATGATTCACGATTTTGAGACCGTTCTAGCCGCTTCCGGTATTTCGAAATTCTTCCCGGGTGCCATTGCGCTCGATAAGGTCGACTTCTCGCTGCGTAAGGGCGAGGTGCATGCGCTTCTCGGCGAAAACGGCGCAGGAAAGTCGACGCTGATCAAATGCATCACCGGTGCCTACCACCGCGACCAAGGCCGGCTCGTTCTCGACGGCGCTGAAATCAGTCCGTCCGATACGCTCGCGGCTCAGAAACTGGGCATCGGGACTGTGTATCAGGAGGTCAATCTCCTCTCCAATCTGAGCGTCGCTGAGAACCTCTATCTTGGCCGCCAGCCGAAGCGTTTCGGCATGATCGATGTGCGTGCGATGAACCGACAGGCACGGTTGCTGCTTGATCAGTATGGGATGGACATCGATGTGACCGCGCAACTCGATCGGTTTTCGGTCGCCGTGCAGCAGGTCGTGGCGATCGCGCGGGCTGTCGATTTATCCGGCAAAGTTCTCATCCTCGACGAGCCAACCGCAAGCCTCGACACGCAAGAAGTCGCGATGCTCTTTCGCATCATGCGTGACTTGAAAGACCGCGGCCTTGGAATTGTCTTCATTACACATTTTCTCGAACAGGTTTACGAGGTCAGTGACCGCATCACGGTCCTTCGAAACGGCAAGCTCGTCGGCACCCGTGAGACATCCGAGCTGTCTCGCCAGAGCCTGATTTCAATGATGCTCGGCCGTGAACTGGCAAAGGCCGAGGCCACCGCCCGGGCGCACTCCGTTGCTGCCGGTCCCGTGAAATACAGCTTCGAGGGTTATGGCAAGCGCGGCAAGGTGAAGCCGTTCGATCTCGAGGTCCGTGTCGGCGAGGTGGTGGGCGTTGCCGGCTTGCTCGGGTCGGGACGCACGGAGACCGCCGAATTGCTGTTCGGGATCGAGCATGCCGACAGCGGAACCGCTAAGGTCGACGGTAGGCAGGTTAGTCTGTCGAACCCGCGTGCTGCGATCCGCAACGGCTTCGGCTTTTGTCCGGAGGATCGTAAGACGGACGGGATCATCGGCGACCTGTCCATTCGCGAGAACATTGCGTTGGCGCTGCAGGCGCGTAGAGGCTGGGCCCGACCGATTTCTCGCGCCGATCAGAACGCCTTGGCCGACCGCTACATCAGCGCACTCGACATCCGTACGACGGACAGGGAAAAGCCCATCCGTCTGCTGTCAGGCGGCAATCAGCAGAAAGCGATCCTTGCACGCTGGTTGGTCACCAATCCCGACTTTCTCATTCTCGACGAGCCGACCCGCGGCATCGACGTCGGAGCGCATGCCGAGATCATCCGCTTGATCGAAGAACTGTGCGCGAATGGCATGTCGCTGATCGTGATTTCTTCGGAATTGGAAGAGCTTATCGCCTATAGCTCACGTATTTTGGTGCTTCGTGACCGCGAACATGTCGCTGAGCTGACAGGTGACAATGTCAGCACCGCGCGCATCGTCGACGCAATCGCCGCAGCCCAGAAAGAGACGGAGGACGCATGAAGTCGTCACTCAATGCCTTGTTGACCCGGCTTGCGCCGCAAATTATCGCGCTTGCGGTCATTCTCCTATTGAATTTCATTATGTTCCCTCAGTTTTTTAATGTTGTTATTCAGAATGGCCGGCTTTACGGCAGCCTGATCGACGTACTGAACCGCGGCGCGCCGGTCGCTTTGTTGGCAATCGGCATGACCCTCGTGATCGCTACGAAGGGGATTGACCTCTCGGTCGGTGCCGTGATCGCGATCTGCGGCGCGGTTGCCGCATCATCCATCGTGTCCGGCCATTCGCTTGCTTCGACGCTGCTGGTAACGATCGGCGTCGGACTGCTTTGCGGTGTATGGAACGGATTCCTGGTCGCGTTGCTCAACATCCAGCCGATCATCGCCACGCTTGTGCTGATGGTCGCTGGACGCGGGATCGCGCAGCTCGTCACCGAGGGTGTAATCATGACCTTCAACGATGAAGGGCTGATCGCACTCGGCAGCGGCGCATTTGCTTTCCTACCCATGCCCGTTATCATCTGGCTGGTCGTGGGGGCCCTGGTGATCCTCCTCGTGAGACGCACAGCGCTTGGCATGCTGATTGAAGCAACCGGTATCAATCGACGTGCAAGCACGTTGTCGGGTGTGCGCACGCCTGTGCTGCTGATGGCCGTTTATATGTTGAGCGGCCTTTGCGCCTCGATTGCCGGGATCATTGTCGCAGCCGATATCAAGGGCGCAGATGCGAACAATGCCGGTCTCTGGCTTGAACTCGACGCGATCCTGGCGGTCGTGGTCGGAGGCAACTCGTTGCTTGGAGGGCGTTTCAGCATTCTGGGTTCTCTGATCGGTGCAATGATCATTCAGGCGGTCAATACTGGCATTCTTCTCTCGGGCTTCCCGCCTGAGTTCAACCTGATCATCAAGGCGGTGATCGTCATCGTGATCCTCGTCATTCAGTCGCCTGCGGTCCAATCGGCCGCCGTGGTCCTGAGCCGGCGATCGAGCCGCGTCACGGAAGGGCAGGTTCAATGAACTCGAAATATCTGCCGCTTCTGGCAACGGTCGTGATCTTCGTTCTCTCTTATGCGATCTGCACGCTGCAGTATCCCAATATTCTGTCGACCCGCGTAATCGGCAATCTTTTGACCGACAACGCCTTTCTCGGGATTGCAGCAGTCGGCATGACCTTTGTCATTATCTCCGGCGGCATCGACCTGTCGATTGGCTCTGTCATTGCGTTTACCGGTGTGTTCCTGGCAGTCGTCCTCCAGAACACGACCATCCATCCGCTCGTCGCGTTCGCATTGGTCCTGATCATCACGACCGTGTTCGGCGCCGTAATGGGTGCTATCATTCACTATCTGGAAATGCCGGCCTTTATCGTGACGCTCGCAGGCATGTTTCTTGCGCGTGGCATGGCTTTCGTTCTGTCGATCGACAGCATTCCGATCAATCACGACTATTACACCACGTTGACGAGCCTCTATTACAAGCTGCCAGGTGGGGGGCGTTTGACGCTGATCGGCGGCATCATGCTTCTGGTCTTTGTCGGCGGCATATTCCTGGCGCACCGCACCCGCTTCGGGACCAATGTCTACGCACTAGGCGGCGGTTCGCAAACAGCGCAACTCATGGGCGTCGCCGTGGGCCGCACCACGATACAGATCTACGCATTATCCGGTTTTCTTGCTGGCCTATCCGGAATCGTTTTTTCGCTCTATACGTCAGCCGGTTATTCTCTGGCAGCAGTCGGCGTTGAGCTGGATGCGATCGCAGCAGTTGTCATTGGGGGGACGCTGTTGACCGGAGGGGCGGGATTCGTAGCGGGTACCTTCATCGGTATCCTGATACAAGGCCTCATTCAGACCTACATCACCTTCGACGGGACGCTGTCGAGCTGGTGGACGAAGATCTTGATCGGCCTATTGCTTTTTGCATTTATTCTAATGCAGAAGGTTATTCTCTTCCTTTCCAGTATGAATAAGAGGTATGCCTGAACGGGGAGGTATTCGTTGCGTAACAGATTGCTTGAGACCGGAAGAACAGCGCGCAAATCGCGAACGAGCCACGCCCAGGTCGTGGATGGCCTTGGCAGGGCGATTGTTGCCGGAACCTATCCTGTCGGAAGCATTCTGCCGGGCGATGCCGAACTCGCGCAACACTTCAAGGTCTCGCGGACGGTCCTTCGGGAAACGATGAAGACGCTTGCCGCAAAAGGCATGATCATCGCCAAGGCCCGTGTCGGAACACGCGTGACGAAGAAAAACTTCTGGAACATGTTCGACAGCGAGATCATAGCTTGGCATTTCGACTGTGGCGTGACGGAAGAATTCCTGTTGCAGCTTTACGACATTCGGATGGCCTTCGAGCCATTTGCCGCGGGTCTCGTAGCGGAGCGGGCGAGCAAGGAGGATATTGAAAATCTGCGCGCGCTAGCGACGGAGATGGCAGCCCCGGGTCATACCAGCGAAAGCCTCGCCTTGGCCGATCTGCATTTCCACCTCGCCATAGCCGATGCCTCTCACAACCCGTTCATGCGAACACTAGGGAGCTTGATCGAAGCTGCGTTGGTTGGGATGTTTCGTATCAGTACGCCCCCCTCGCAGAACGGCTTCTCAGATATTGCGGACACGCATATGCGCATCGTGGAGGCGATCGTTGCCGGCGACATCGATGGCGCTCGAAAAGCGATGGAGGCCGTGATTGTCGACGGCCGGGATCACGTCCGCGAGGCCTATGCGGCGATGAGCAGAGAATCCGCCTGATCCATTTTTGATCTTTGTCCTGCCTTTGTCTTGCTGCTATGAGGCAGCAAAGGCCGCACATAACGGATTCTCGGAGCACATCATGGAACGCACTTGCCTCGCCATCATTCTCGCTGCGGGTGACAGCACGCGAATGAAGTCGTCGAAATCGAAAGTGCTGCATCCAATCGCGAACCGCCCGATGATCGCCCATGTCTTGGATGCCGTGGCAAAAAGCGACATCTCATCGGTCGCGCTGGTCGTTGGGCGTGATGCCGACGAAGTGGCGAAGGCGGCCCAGGTCGAAGGTGTCAAAATCGAGACCTATCTGCAAAAGGAGCGGCTCGGCACTGGTCATGCGGTGTTGGCAGCGCACGATGCTATTGCTCGCGGATATGACGATATCATCGTGACCTACGGCGATGTGCCGTTGCAGACCGAAGGGCCACTCAAGGCAGCACGTCAGGGCCTTGCCGAGGGCAGCGATGTCGTAGTCATCGGTTTCCACACCGACAAGCCGACCGGCTACGGCCGGCTGCTCGTCAAGGACGGCGAACTGATCGCCATCCGTGAGGAACGAGATGCCGCCGATGCCGAGCGTGCCGTGAAATGGTGCAACAGCGGCCTGATGGCGATCAACGGCCGTAAGGCGCTCGAGCTCCTGTCTCGCATCGGCAACGCCAATGCCAAGGGCGAATACTATCTGACCGACTTGGTGGAAATCGCTCACTCCATTGGGGGCCGCGTTACGGCTGTCGATGCTCCTGAAATTGAGATGACTGGCTGCAACAATCGCGCGGAGCTCGCCGTGATTGAGCGGCTCTGGCAAGAACGCCGACGCGACGAGATGATGATATCAGGCGTGACGATGATCGCGCCGGAGACTGTGTTTCTTTCCTACGATACAACCATCGGGCAGGACGCGCTGATCGAGCCGAATGTGGTATTCGGTCCCGGCGCGACGATCGACGGCGGCGCAATCATTCATGCCTTCTCACATATCGAAGGCGCGCATGTCAGTGCCGGCGCAATCGTTGGTCCCTTCGCCCGCTTGCGGCCCGGCGCCGACCTCGCCAACGGCTCGAAGGTCGGCAACTTCTGCGAAGTCAAGAATGGGAAGATCGGTGAGGGCGCCAAGGTCAATCACCTGACCTACATCGGCGACGCGAAGGTCGGAGCTGGCGCGAATATCGGTGCAGGCACGATCACCTGCAACTATGATGGCCTAAACAAACATCAGACGCTGATCGGCGCGAACACCTTCATTGGATCAAACTCCTCGCTTGTGGCGCCGGTCAGCATTGGCGACGGTGCCTACATAGCCGCTGGCAGTGTCATCACTGCGGATGTTCCTGCCGATGCGCTGGCCCTTGGCCGGGCGCACCAGGAGCTGAAGCCGGGCAGGGCTGCCGTGCTCCGCGAACGCGCATTCGCGATTAAGGCTGCAAAGAAGGCCAAACCATAGGCTTCCGCGTAACGCGTGGAAACCGAAAGTGACCGCCGAGGCCATTGAGAAAAAAGACGGAATCGTTACGAGTGGCCTCTGAACAGAAGGCTTTGGGGGTGTTTATGTGCGGTATTGTTGGAATCGTTGGCAGCAGCCCGGTTGCGGGGCGTCTCGTGGATGCGCTGAAGCGGCTCGAGTACCGCGGCTATGACTCTGCGGGCGTTGCGACGATACATAACGGCGAGATGGCTCGTCGTCGCGCCGAGGGTAAACTCTTCAATCTCGAGAAGCGCCTGGACGGTGACCCTCTGCCGGGAACGATCGGCATTGCGCACACGCGCTGGGCTACGCATGGCATTCCCAACGAGACCAACGCTCACCCGCATTTCGTCGAGGGCGTCGCGGTCGTCCATAACGGCATCATCGAGAACTTCTCCGAACTGCGTGAAGAGCTGATCGCCGAAGGGGCCGTCTTCGGGACGCAGACCGACACGGAAGTCGTCGCCCATCTTATTGCGAAGTACCTCCGTGACGGCCTCGAGCCGCGCGCCGCGATGCTAAAGATGCTGAACCGGGTAACAGGCGCATATGCTCTTGCGATCATGCTCCAAAGCGATCCGGGCACGCTCATGGCGGCACGGTCCGGCCCGCCGCTTGCCGTGGGTTATGGCTCCGGCGAAATGTTCCTCGGCTCGGATGCGATTGCGCTTTCCCCCTTCACCAACGAGATCACCTATCTCGTCGATGGCGATTGGGCCGTGCTTACGCGAAACGGCGCGACAATCCTCGACTTCGCAGGTAACGAGGTAAAGCGCGCCCGTCAGATATCACAGACGACCGCCTATGTGGTGGACAAGGGCAATCACCGCCACTTCATGGAAAAGGAAATCTATGAGCAGCCCGAGGTCATCTCGCATGCCCTCAGCCACTACGTAGATTTTTCCAGCAACACGATCAGCGACAGCATCAACGCGATCGATTTCAAGGCTACCACCAGCCTGGCGATCTCCGCGTGCGGAACCGCATATCTCGCGGGGCTTGTAGGCAAATACTGGTTCGAGCGTTACGCCCGTCTGCCCGTCGAGATCGACGTCGCCTCCGAGTTTCGTTATCGCGAGATGCCTCTGTCGCCTTCGCAGGCTGCGCTTTTCATCTCGCAGTCAGGCGAGACGGCGGACACGCTGGCGTCGCTTCGTTACTGCAAGGAGAGCGGGCTGAAGATTGGCGCAGTGGTCAACGTCAAGGAATCGACCATTGCCCGTGAGTCGGATGCAGTCTTCCCGATCATGGCGGGCCCGGAGATCGGCGTTGCCTCGACCAAAGCCTTCACCTGCCAGTTGGCCGTCCTTGCCACGCTCGCACTCGGCGCAGGCAAGGCGAGGGGAACGATCGGCGCAGAGCAGGAAAGGGAGCTGGTCCGCCATCTCGCCGAAATGCCGCGCATCATGAGCCGCGTGCTGAACCTCATCCAGCCGCAGATGGAGAGCCTGTCGCGCGAACTTTCGAAGTGCCGGGATGTCCTCTATCTCGGTCGCGGCACGAGCTTCCCGCTTGCGATGGAAGGGGCGCTTAAGCTCAAGGAAATCTCCTATATCCATGCTGAAGGTTACGCCGCAGGCGAACTCAAGCACGGACCGATTGCGCTGATCGACGAAAACATGCCTGTTATCGTGATTGCGCCGTTTGACCGCTTCTTCGACAAGACTGTCTCGAACATGCAGGAAGTTGCCGCACGCGGCGGACGCATCATCTTCATTACCGACGAGGCGGGCGCGGCGGCATCGAAGTTGCCGACTATGGCGACGATCGTGCTTCCCGATGTCAACGAGATCATCGCGCCGATGATCTTCTCCCTGCCGATCCAGCTGCTTGCCTACCATACGGCCGTTTTCATGGGCACGGACGTCGATCAGCCGCGCAATCTGGCGAAGTCGGTCACGGTGGAGTGACCGCTTGTTCGCCTCCAGGAGGCTTGTATGGCTTGGTAGTTTCTGGCAGCTTTCTGATAGGAAAGCACGGGGGAGCTGATTTCTGATAGCCGGCCTGCTCAACGGAGTTATCAGTACGCGATGAAGGAAAAACTGCCCCGATTGCCTATAGCCACTCGCCTTAGGAACGACTTCCTGGCGGGGCTGATTATTTGTGCGCCGGTCGCGATTACGCTTTGGCTGACGTGGTCGGTCGTGCGGTGGGCGGATAGCTGGGTCAAACCCTACCTACCGGCGCGCTATGACCCGGATAACTACCTTAACTTTGCGGTGCCAGGGTCCGGCCTGCTGATAGCACTCGTCGCGATCACGCTTATCGGATTCCTCGGCAAGAACCTCATCGGCCAGAGCATCGTTCAGTTCAGCGAATCGCTTGTTCGCCGCGTGCCGCTGGTGCGGAGCATCTATCAGAGCGTGAAGCAGATTTTCGAGACGGTGCTGAAGGACAAGACGAACTCCTTCAAGAAGGTCGGCCTCATCGAATATCCCAGCCCCGGCCTCTGGGCGCTCGTTTTCATTTCGACGGATGCCAAAGGCGAGATCGCGACAAAGTTCAAGGCGATGGGTCAGGACATGGTCTGCGTGTTCCTGCCGCCGACCCCGGTGCCGACGGCCGGATTTCTGATCTTCACGCCGCGCGAAAAGATTGTGCCGCTCGACATGTCACCGGAGGACGCGGCGAAGCTCCTGATCTCCGGTGGTCTCGTCACGCCCGAAGAGCTTGCCGGGCGCATGAAAAAACAGGAGCGGACACGCAAGCCGCTGCCGGCGCCGATCGAAATGTAACTTCCGCTCCTGCTTGGCCCGTACGCGAGATCACGTCTGTTGGTTCCGCCATGTTGCCATGCGATGGCGGTTGAAGGATGACATACGCAATGCTGATCAGACCAGCCACCGCGGAAGACCGTTCCTCCATATGGACCATCATCGAGCCGACGATCCGCGCGGGGGAGACCTACACGCTCGATCGCGACATGAGCCAGACCGATGCCCTCACTTACTGGCTGGGGCCGGACAAAGAGACCTTCGTCGCCGAAGACGAAAGTGGCGAGATCCTCGGTACTTATTACCTCCGCGCCAACCAGGCGGGCGGTGGTGCACATGTCTGCAATTGTGGCTACATGACCGCTGCTGCCGCGGCAGGCAAGGGCGTGGCGCGACAGATGCACGAGCACTCGCTCGTCCGCGCCCGCGAGCGTGGTTTCCGGGCGATGCAGTTCAACTTCGTCGTCAGCGCCAACGAACGCGCCGTTCGTCTCTGGGAAACATTGGGCTTTGAGACGGTCGGCCGCTTGCCCGGCGCCTTCGAGCACCCGACAAAAGGCTACGTTGACGCTCTCGTGATGTTCCGGACGCTGTAAGACGGCTTCGGCGCGCTGTGGGCCGGGCTCGGCTCACCCTGCATGCAGGAAGCGGATCGCCTCGTCGCGGCGGAAAAGGTAGAGCAGGGAGCGTACTGCCTTGCCACGCTCGCTGGTGAGATCGGGGTCGCGCTCGATCAGGTAGGCCGCATCGCGGCGGGCGATTTCCAGCAGGTCGGCATGTGCCTCGAGGCTCGCGATGCGAAAGCCTGGGGTTCCCGACTGGCGCGTGCCGAGCAATTCGCCTTCGCCGCGCAGTTTCAGGTCTTCCTCAGCGATGCGAAAACCGTCTTCCGTTTCACGCATGATCGACAGGCGCGCATGACCAGTTTCGCCCAGTGGCCCCTTGTAGAGCAGGATGCAGGTCGAAGCCTCGTCACCGCGCCCTACGCGTCCGCGAAGCTGGTGAAGCTGCGCCAAGCCGAAGCGCTCGGCATGCTCGATCACCATGATCGTCGCATCGGGAACATCGACGCCGACTTCCACCACTGTTGTTGCGACTAGGAGGCGGATTTCGCTGTTCTTGAACGCCATCATTACGGCATCCTTCTCCGGGCCGCTCATGCGGCCGTGGATCAGGCCGATGGCGCCGCCGAGCGACGAAACGAGCGTTGCATGACGCTCCTCGACCGACATCAGGTCGCTCTCCTCGGACTCCTCTACAAGCGGGCATATCCAATAAGCTTTCTTGCCCTCCGCCAAGGCGCTCTTAAGGCGCCCGACGATCTCGCCGATACGTTCGGTCGGCACTGTGATCGTCTGGATCGGCTTCCGTCCGGCCGGCTTCTCCGTCAGCTTGGAGACGTCCATGTCGCCGAAGGCAGCCAACACCAGTGTGCGCGGTATCGGCGTCGCGGTCATGACGAGCATATGAGGTGTGATGCCCTTCGCAGTCAGCCGCAGGCGCTGGTGGACGCCGAAGCGGTGCTGCTCGTCGACGACAGCCAACATGAGGTTGCGGTAGTTGACGCTGTCCTGGAAGAGGGCGTGGGTGCCGATGACGATCTGCGCCTCTCCGGATGCGATCCTCTCGAGAATATCTTCACGTTCGCGGCCCTTGGTGCGGCCGGTAAGAACCTCGATTCCGAGGCCTGCGGAAGCGGCAAATTTGGAGATCGTCGCATGGTGCTGGCGGGCTAGAATTTCCGTCGGCGCCATGAGGACGGCCTGACCGCCACTTTCAATCACGGCTGCCATCGACATGAGGGCAACCAGGGTCTTACCGGAGCCAACGTCGCCTTGAAGAAGGCGGAGCATGCGGTCCTCGCCGGCCATATCCTTCAGGATGTCGGCGACCGCCGCATTCTGGCTGTTCGTCGGCGAAAACGGCAGAGCCTGCAGGATCTGCCTGCTGACTTGACCGGTGGCGTGTACGGGCTGGCCGGCAACCTTGCGCAATCGTTGGCGAACGAGGCTCAGCGATAGTTGGCCCGCGAGAAACTCGTCATAGGCAAGCCGGCGGCGGGCAGGGGCTTGTGCATCGATATCCGAGGGATCGCGCGGTTCGTGTAGTCCATGGAAAGCGTCTGATATCGAGGGCAGACCCTGCTTCTGCGCAAGAGCGAAGTCGATCCATTCCGGCATTTCCGGCGCGCGCGGCAGCGCCGCTTCGATGATCTTGCGCAATGTCTTCGGCGAAAGACCAGCTGTGAGCGGATAGATCGGCTCGACGAGGGGCAGGTTCTCGGCTTCGCTGGCCTTCACAATGTAGTCGGGATGGACCATCGACGCGCGACCGTTGAACCAGTCGATCTTGCCGCTGACGGTTACCTCCTCGTCCAACGGCAGCTGCTTTTCCAGCCAAGCCGCCTGGCCGCGAAAGAAGACAAGGGTCAGTTCGCCGGTTTCGTCGTGCAGCGTGACGCGATACGGAATGTTGCTCTTGCCGCGCGGCGGCGCCTGGTGACGATCGACCCGCGCCGTGACGGTGACGATTGCACCTTGCGGGGCGCGGGCGATACCCGGTTGGTTTCGACGGTCGATCAGCGAGTGCGGCGCATGAAACAGCAGATCGACGACGCGCGTATCTTCGGGCGTCTCGCGCCCAAGCAGCTTCACCAGCAATTCGGCGATCTTTGGGCCGACGCCGGGCAGGGCGGAAACGGGCGAAAACAGCGGATCGAGAATGGCTGGGCGCATGGCCGCAAAATGCGATGAACAATGCGGCCTTGGCAAGGCTGACAAGCTGCTTTCGAGGGTCTATAGAGGCGCATCAACAGGAAGGTAAAGCCATGACGGGTGTGTCACTCTCGAGCGCCGATCTTGATCCGCGCCGCCGCCGAATCCTCTTTCGCTGCTGGCATCGCGGCATCCGCGAAATGGATCTGGTCTTCGGGCAGTTCGCCGAGAAGGAGATCGCCACCCTGTCCGAGACCGAACTCGACGAGTTCGAAACCATCATGGCCGAAGAGGACAACGATCTCGTGCGCTGGATCATGGGAACATGGCCGGTGCCTGAGCGTTTCCAGACGCCGATGTTTGCGCGCCTTGCCGCTTACAAGCCCGATTTCGAATATCCAGCCGACGCCCTGCCCAGGAATGCCTAATGACCTCAGGTTTTGACGTAAGGAAGCTGTCAGCCGTCGCCGAGCCGCTGACAATCGGCAATGTGCCGACAGGTATGGAAGCTTTGTTGCTGGCCGACCTGGCGCGCGCCGGAGAGCCGGTCGCTTACGTGCTTTCCGACGGCCAGCGGATGGTGGACCTTGAGCAGATGCTGGGCTTCGTTGTGCCGGAGATCCCGGTTCTGACCTTGCCGGCCTGGGACTGTCTTCCTTACGACCGCGTTTCCCCGAGCGCCGATACGTCGGCACGCCGTCTCGCGGCGCTGGGCGGCCTGATCGCGCATCACAAGAAGCCACATGCCGCGATCGTGCTGGTGACAGTCAATGCAATGCTGCAGAAAGTCGCCCCACAAGAGATTATCGAAAGCCTTGCCTTCTCAGCTCGCCCCGGAAATACGGTGCGCATGGACGATGTTGCCGGGCGCCTTGAACGCAACGGCTTCGACCGCGTCGCAACGGTTCGCGAGGTCGGCGAATATGCGGTGCGCGGCGGTATTCTCGACGTCTTCGTGCCGGGCTCCGAGGAGCCTGTTCGCCTCGATTTCTTCGGCGACACGCTGGAAAGCATCCGAAGCTTTGACCCGGCAAGTCAGCGCACCACAGGGCAGGTGCGCTCCCTCGACCTCAACCCGATGAGCGAGGTCACACTGACGCCCGATACGATCAGCCGTTTCCGGAAGAATTACCTCTCTTCCTTCGGCGCGGCGACACGCGACGATGCGCTTTATCTCGCCATATCGGAGGGCCGACGCTACCCAGGCATGGAGCATTGGCTGCCGCTTTTCTACGAGAAGCTGGAGACGGTATTCGACTATCTCAAAGACTTCCGGATGGTCACCGATCATACTGTGCGCCAGGCCGCCGAGGAACGGTCCAAGCTCGTCTTCGACTACTATGACGCCCGCCTCAGTTCCGGGCAGCCCAGCAAGGGACAGATGGCGCAAGGGACACCCTACAAGCCCGTGACGCCCAGCCAACTCTACCTGGACGGAAAGACGTTCGCCAGCACGCTCGACGCGTTCAACGCGATGCGAATCTCGCCCTTTAACGAGCATGAGGGAGAGGCGCGGCGTGTGATCAATCTCGACGCGCGGCAAGGCGAGCGCTGGGCACGCTCGAATGCCGAGGGTGGCGGCAATGCCGAGCGGATCAATGTGTTCGACGCTGTCGTGAAGCATATTGCCGACAAGCGCTCGGCTGGCGCGAAGGTCCTGATTTCCGCCTGGTCGGAAGGTTCGCTGGAGCGTCTGCTGCAGGTGCTGAGCGAACACGGGCTCGAGCGCGTGAAGCCGGTCGGCGCGCTGAAGGAGATGGATGGCCTTGCCAAAGGCGAGGCGGCTGCCGGCGTGCTCAGCCTCGAATCCGGATTTGAAGTCGGCAATCTCGTCGTCATCGGCGAACAGGACATTCTCGGCGACCGCATGGTGCGGCGTTCGAAGCGACGCAAGCGCGCCGCCGATTTCATCTCCGAAGTTGCCGGGCTCGACGAAGGTTCGGTCGTCGTCCACGCACAGCACGGTATCGGTCGGTTTGTCGGCCTGAGAACGATCGAAGCGGCGGGCGCACCGCATGCCTGCCTCGAACTGCAATACGCAGACGACGCGAAGCTGTTCCTGCCGGTCGAGAACATCGACCTTCTGTCGCGCTATGGCGGAGAGGGGACGGAAGCGCAACTCGACAAGCTCGGCGGCGGCGCATGGCAGATGCGCAAGGCCAAGCTCAAGAAGCGGCTGCTCGATATGGCGGATGGGCTGATCCGTATCGCAGCTGAGCGACTGACGCGGCATGCGCCCGTGCTAACGACGCCGGAAGGGCTTTACGACGAGTTTGCCGCGCGCTTCCCTTACGACGAGACGGAGGATCAGGATAATGCCATCGAGGCTGTGCGCTCCGACCTTGGAGCCGGTCGGCCGATGGATCGCCTCGTTTGCGGCGACGTCGGTTTCGGCAAGACTGAGGTGGCGCTTCGTGCTGCCTTCGTTGCGGCGATGAACGGCATACAGGTTGCCGTCGTCGTGCCGACCACACTGCTAGCGCGCCAGCACTTCAAGACCTTCGCCGAGCGGTTCCGCGGCCTGCCGGTTCGCATCCAGCAAGCCTCACGCCTCGTCGGGTCGAAGGAATTGGCGTTAACGAAGAAGGAAGTAGCAGAGGGCAAGACGGATATCGTCGTCGGCACCCATGCGCTTCTTGGTGCCGGGATCAAGTTTGCCAATCTCGGGCTGCTGATCATCGACGAAGAGCAGCATTTCGGCGTCAAGCACAAGGAACGCTTGAAGGAGCTGAAAAGCGATGTCCATGTGCTGACGCTCTCGGCGACACCGATCCCGCGCACGCTGCAGCTCGCGATGACTGGGGTGCGCGAGCTGTCGCTGATCACGACGCCGCCGGTCGACCGCATGGCGGTTCGCACCTTCATTTCGCCCTTCGATTCGCTTGTCATCCGCGAAACGCTGATGCGCGAGCACTATCGCGGTGGCCAAAGCTTCTATGTCTGCCCGCGGCTTGCCGATCTGGAGGATGTGCATGCCTTCCTGCGGTCGGATGTACCGGAGCTGAAGGTCGCGGTCGCGCACGGCCAGATGCCCGCCGGCGAGCTTGAGGACATCATGAACGCCTTCTACGAGGGCCGCTATGACGTGCTGTTGTCGACGACGATCGTGGAATCGGGACTCGACGTGCCAACGGCCAATACGCTGATCGTGCACCGCGCCGACATGTTCGGCCTGGCGCAGCTCTACCAGCTGCGTGGTCGCGTCGGACGTTCGAAGGTGCGCGCCTTTGCGCTCTTCACGCTGCCGGTCAACAAGGTGCTGACGGCGACGGCGGAACGGCGCCTCAAGGTGCTGCAGTCGCTCGACACGCTCGGCGCCGGCTTCCAGTTGGCCAGCCACGATCTCGACATCCGCGGCGCAGGAAACCTGCTCGGCGAAGAGCAGTCCGGCCACATTAAGGAGGTCGGCTTCGAGCTCTACCAGCAGATGCTGGAAGAGGCGGTGGCCGAGGTGAAGGGCGTCGACGAAATCCAGGATACCGGCTGGTCGCCGCAGATCTCTGTGGGCACGTCGGTGATGATCCCCGACGGTTACGTGCCGGACCTGCATCTGCGCATGGCACTCTATCGCCGCCTCGGCGAGATCACGGAACTGAAGGAAATCGATGCCTTCGGCGCAGAAATGATCGATCGCTTCGGCCCCATGCCGATCGAGGTCCAGCACCTTCTAAAGATCGTGTATGTGAAATCGCTCTGCCGGGTCGCCAACGTGGAGAAGCTGGATGCAGGTCCCAAGGGGGTGGTCATCCAGTTCCGCAATAAGGAGTTTCCGCATCCAGCGAACCTGGTTGGCTACATCGCCAAGCAGGGGACCATGGCAAAGATTCGGCCGGACCAGAGCGTCTTCCTCACACGCGATCTGCCGACGCCGGAAAAGCGGCTGCAGGGCGCAGCCGTTATCATGACGCAGCTTGCGGAAATGGCGAAGGGGTAAGGGCTCAGTTCATGCCGGCGCGCGCTTCCGCCTTCGCCTTGGCGATGTCGCGAAGCGCGCCTGCCAGAACGTCCGGCGTCTGAGCGCCGCTGACGGCGTATTGCTGATCGAAGATAAAGAACGGCACACCGTTCACGCCCATCTTCTGCGCCGCCTCGATCTCTTCGACCACCAGGACCTTATCGGCATCGGAGGCGAGCAGCGACGCAGTGACCGTGCGGTCAAGGCCTGCCTTCTCGGCAACGTCGAGCAGCACGGCATGATCGCCGACATTGCGGCCTTCCTCGAAGTTCGCCTTGAACAGGCCGTTGACGACCTTGTCCGCCTTGTCGCGGTCCTCAACCATTGCCCAATGGATCAGGCGATGCGCATCCAGCGTATTCGGGCCGATCTTGATCGCGTCAAAATCGAACTTGATGCCGACTTCACGACCAAGCTCAGTCAGCATCTTGTGTCCTTGGGCAACGCGCTCGGCACCGCCAAGCTTCTCCTCCAGCGCCTTCTTCTGGTCGACGCCATCAGGCGGATAATCGGGGTTGAGGCGGTAGGGGCGCCAGTTGATATCCACGCCGACCTCGTCCTGAACTTCAGCGATCGCAAGCTCGAGCCGGGCCTTACCGAGATAGCACCACGGGCAGACGACGTCGGAGACAACGTCGATGGTAATGCGTTCCATGGGCTTTTCCTTCTTTCTCAAATCGAAACCTTCCCGCCATCTAGTCCCTGCGGCGGGCGACTTCAACCAGGCAGAAAAAAGGAACCTGCTATTGGACGCTCTGATCCCACCATGCCGGCAACTGGTAGCCATAGAGCGGCACGGAGTCCGGATGAGCGATGCGCTTGCTGCGCGCAACCCACTGCTGATCAACATGGTAAAGCGGCAGGACATAGTGCCCCGACAGCAACATCCGATCATGAGAACGCACCGCCGCGGTAAAGTCTTCAGCCGACCGGGCCATAAGGATGTGCTGGATCAGCGTATCGATGTCAGGGTCGGAAACTCCGGCGAAATTGTCTGTGCCTTCGCGCTCCTTGGCCGCGGAAGACCAACGTCCGAGCTGTTCGATGCCCGGCGAGAGGGACGACGTATAGGACTTGATGATCACGTCATAGTCGAAGCTGCTCGTGCGGCTCTGATATTGGGAATCGTCCACCGTGCGGATGGTCGCGACAATGCCGAGCAGTTGCAGTGAACGCTGATAGGAGACTGCGAGCTTCTCCTGGTCGGTGTTCTGCGTCATGATCTCGAAAGCAAGCAGACGTCCGTCGGTGTCGCTCATCTTGCCATTCTTGATCGTATACCCTGCTTCCTTGAGGAGCGCGGCTGCCTGCTTCAGGACATTGCGATCGCGGCCCGATCCGTCGGTGACTGGGAGCTTGTAGGTGCCATCCAGGATCGCTGGATCGATTCGATCCTTGATCGGGCCGAGAAGCTTCAGCTCGCGTTCGTCCGCCGGCACCCCGAAACTCGACAGATCCGAGTTCTGCCAGAAACTCGCAGTGCGGATATAAGCGTTCGAGAAGAGGTTCTTGTTCGCCCATTCGAAATCGAAGACCAGCGACAGCCCCTCGCGAAGCTTCGCGTTGGCAAAGACCGGCCGCCGGGTGTTGAAGACGAAGCCGAACATGCCGCTCGGCAGCTTGGGTTCGAACGTATCCTTGACGACGTTGCCTGAGGTCACTGCCGGGAAATTGTAAGCACTTGCCCAATGGCCGGGACTTCCGTCCGGATAGATATCGATGTCACCCTTCTTGAAAGACTCGAACAGGGTGGTGTCCTGCAGGAAATACTGCACCGTTATCTGATCGTAGTTGTCGAGCCCAACCTTGGCCGGAATGTCCTTGCCCCAGTAATTGGGATCGCGTTCGAAGGTGATGCTCTCGCCGGGCTTCAAAGACTTGATCTTGTAAGGACCAGATCCCACGGGAGGTGTGAGCGTCGAACGATCGAATGTCTCTGGATCGATGGCATGTTTCGGCAGGATCGGCGTGGAACCGGCCAAAATCATCGGGAATTCGCGATCAGCCTTGTCGTTGAAGGTGAAACGAACGCTGTGGTCGCCCACCTTCTCCATCTTCTCGACCGCATTCAATCGCGTGCTGAAGGGAACGCGCCCCTTTTCCTTGAGCAGATTGAGAGTGAAAATCACATCATCGGGGGTCACCGGCTGCCCGTCCGACCATTTGGCGGCTGGATTGAGATTGAACTGGATAAACGTCCGGTCTTCGTCCCATTCGACGGACTCTGCCAGCAGGCCGTAGAGGGTGAAGGGTTCATCGCGCGAGCGCAGCATCAGCGTCTCGAAAACGAGATTTCCGTACTCCGGATCCCACATGCCGCGCGCCGTCGTGCGCATGCTTTTCAAGATGAAGGGATTGAGGCTGTCGAAGGTCCCGACGACGCCATAACTGATCTTCCCACCCTTTTTCACATCGGGATTGACGTAAGGAAGGTGCCTGAAATCGGCGGGCAGGGCCGGCACGCCATGCATCGCGATGCCATGCACCGGCTCAGCGAGAGCCGCGCTGCCAACGAGTGTAAAAATGACGGGAAGAACGATCCGAAGCATCGTTGAGGTCCTTTCAGGGAACGCACGATTCGGCGCAAGACTATCATGCAGCCACCGCAGTTCACCATCCGCGCCGAATTCTTTCGGATGACCCCGAAAAGGTCAAAGAAATACTGGATATCTGGCCCGACGCAATGTAACAGGGGAACCCGAAGTTGGGGGGTCATGCATTTGCCTCATTGTTCTAAGAGGTGAATTGCGAACAACCCTGTTGGTGAGGATGGCACGTTGTCGTCCCTAAGGGATTTCAGGAGACGGAATTCGTTATGATGTTCAAGGCTGAAAACAAAACGCGGGCAGCCCTGTCCGTTCTGGCAGTGATGCTCGGTGCTGCAGCAGCTCCCGTATCGTCCTTCGCGCAGGATGCAGCGGCCTCCGCCGACCCGGCTACTGCTGCCGGCGCCCCGCGTCTCGGCTGGTACAAGACCTGTAGCAAGCAGGAAGACAATGATGTCTGCGTCGTTCAGAACGTTGTTCTCGCAGGCGGCGGCCAGCTCGTCACGGGCGTTGGCCTCATCAGCGTTTCCGGCAAGATCAACAACAAGAGCCTTCAGGTTTCGGTTCCGCCGGCTCGTCTGATCCCGCCAGGTGTCGCGATGCAGATCGACGGCGGCAAGGCCCAGAAGATCGACTACCTGATGTGCATGCCCGACCGTTGTGTCGCCCAGATCCCGCTGACTGACGCCATGGTCGCCAGCCTGAAGAAGGGCACCGATCTGGTTCTCACCTCGATCAACTTCCGCCGCGCGCCGAACCCGATCAAGATCTCGCTCGAAGGCTTCACCGGCGCCTTTGATGGCGAACCGGTTTCCGCTTCCAAGCTTGCTGAGAGCCAGAAGAGCCTGCAGGACAGCATGCAGAAGAAGGCTGACGAAGCCCGCAAGAAGCTTGAAGAGGCCCAGAAGGCTGCCAAGGCTCAGTAATTCTGAGCCATCGGATTCGCAAAGAACCCGGCCTTGCGCCGGGTTTTCTGTTACACGACCCAAGCAAAGAAAAACCCCGCGGGAGGAGCGGGGTTTTGAATGATATTAGCGGACGTTAGTGGGCCAAGTTCATCTTGGGTTTGAACTGCCCCGTCGGTGCCATATCGAAAATCTGATAGACCTGTTCGTTACGGAGCGGTACACCGCTTTCATCGTTGATCAGGTTCTGCTCGGATACGTAGGCAACGTATTCGTTTTCATCATTCTCGGCCAGCAGATGGTAGAAGGGTTGATCCTTGCTGGGGCGCACTTCGGCGGGAATGGAGTTCCACCATTCTTCCGTATTCGCGAATTCCGGATCGACATCGAAGATCACGCCGCGAAACGGAAATACCTTGTGCCGAACCACTTCACCGATACTGAACTTTGCTACTCTTTCTTTCATGGTACGACTTCCTTTCATCACCTGATTTGGTGATTGGGCCCGCTCAAATCAAGATTTTTGCGGGATCTCGTCACATGAGTGTCACATCCGCTATCAAATAACTGTGACATCCGGTCAGGCGAAAGCCCCGGCGAACCGGGGCTTTCTCTCTTCTTAGGAGGAATAGTACATGTCGTATTCGACCGGATGCGGCGTCATGTCGAAGCGCATGACTTCCGCCATCTTCACCTCGATGAAGCTATCGATCTGGTCGTCGTCGAATACACCGCCGGCGGTTAGGAACTTGCGGTCCTTGTCGAGGCTTTCCAGCGCTTCGCGCAGCGAGCCGCAGACCGTCGGGATCTTCTTCAGTTCCTTCGGCGGCAGGTCATAAAGGTCCTTGTCCATGGCCTTGCCAGGATGGATCTTGTTCTTGATGCCATCGAGACCGGCCATCAGCATGGCGGCAAAAGCGAGGTATGGGTTTGCCATCGGATCGGGGAAGCGGACTTCGACGCGCTTGGCCTTCGGGTTGGTGCCGAACGGAATGCGGCACGATGCCGAACGGTTGCGGGCCGAGTAGGCGAGCAGGACCGGAGCTTCATAGCCCGGAACGAGACGCTTGTAGGAGTTCGTCGACGGGTTGGTGAAGGCGTTCAGCGCCTTTGCGTGCTTGATGATGCCGCCGATGTAGTAGAGGCAGCTTTCGGACAGGCCTGCGTATTCGTCGCCGGCGAAGGTCGGCTTGCCGCCCTTCCAGATCGACTGGTGCACGTGCATGCCCGAGCCGTTGTCGCCGAAGATCGGCTTTGGCATGAAGGTTGCCGTCTTGCCGTAAGCGTTGGCGACCTGGTGCACGACGTACTTGTAGATCTGCATCTTGTCGGCGTTGCGGACGAGCGTGTCGAACTTGATGCCGAGCTCGTGCTGGGCAGCCGCCACTTCGTGGTGGTGCTTTTCGACGACCACGCCCATTTCCGACAGAACCGTCAGCATTTCCGAACGCATGTCCTGGCAGCTGTCGATCGGCGGAACCGGAAAATAGCCGCCCTTGACACGCGGACGGTGGCCGAGGTTGCCGGTTTCATATTCGGTGTCGTCGTTGGACGGCAGTTCCGTGGAATCGAGCTTGAAGCTGGTGTTGTAGGGATCTGCCTTGTAGCGGACGTCGTCGAAGACGAAGAATTCAGCTTCTGGACCAACGAAGACCGTGTCGCCGATGCCGGATGCCTTGAGGTAGGCTTCAGCCTTCTTGGCGGTGCCGCGCGGATCGCGATTGTAGGCTTCGCCGGAGACCGGATCGAGAATATCGCACAGAATGACCATGGTGGACTGCGCGAAGAACGGGTCCATGTGAACCGTTTCGGGGTCTGGCATCAACACCATGTCGGATTCGTTAATGGCCTTCCAACCGACGATCGAAGAGCCGTCGAACATGACGCCGTCAGCGAACATGTCCTCGTCGACACAGACCACATCCATCGTGAGGTGCTGCAGCTTGCCCTTCGGGTCGGTGAAGCGAAGGTCTACGAACTTGACGTCGTTTTCCTTGATTTGCTTAAGAATTTCGCTTGCGGTCGCCATTAAATAGTTCCTTTATTTGAGATGACGATACTTTGGTTCGCCCGAAGGCGATAAAGATTAGATGGCATCGATGCCGGTTTCACCGGTACGGATGCGGATAACCTCTTCGACGTTGGAGACGAAAATCTTGCCGTCGCCGATGCGGCCGGTCTGGGCGGCCTTGCGGATCGCGTCAATGACGGCCTCCGCGTTTTCGTCCGCGAGGACAACCTCCACCTTCACCTTCGGCAGGAAATCGACGACATACTCCGCGCCCCGGTAGAGTTCCGTATGGCCTTTCTGGCGACCGAAGCCCTTCGCTTCCGTAACTGTAATACCCTGCAGGCCAACTTCCTGAAGGGCTTCCTTCACTTCGTCGAGCTTGAAGGGCTTGATGATCGCTTCGATCTTTTTCATGAGAAAATGACTCTCCGCTTCTCCCGTTAATGGCAGGCTCAGACCTGCTTTCCGTCATGATGCAGTTATCGTGCCAGTTGGGAAGCGGATTTTTCAGAAATTGACGCAGATCAGGCGCAGGAACCCATAATCGGGCAGATTCTCACTGGTTTTGGGCTGAAATTCTTCGAAAATCGACATGCAAGCGGCAAATCCGGCTCATTTTTCGGAATATTCCCCCGCGCTAATAATCGATGACAAAACTCGCCACTCGCCTAACCTTTGTGCGTTTGCACATTTTTCGATCTTTTTGCCGATCATTCGACAGGTTGTTATTTAGGCGATTTCTGTTTGAATGCGGCGATGACCGCGGGAATCTCCAATCTACTCCTCACGCCGGAAGAAATGACAGCAGTCGATACGGCAGCCGCCGCGTCCGGCATCGATAGCTATGCCCTTATGCAACGAGCAGGTGCCGCCGTCGCCGCCAGTTTGTTGCGTGATTTTCCCGCGGTTCTTCGCGCCGTCGTTCTTTGTGGGCCGGGCAACAACGGCGGCGACGGCTATGTTGCCGCATGCCTGCTAGCTGATAGCGGCTTTGCCGTCGTCGTGTTCCAGATGGGCGAACCGGAGAAGCTCAAGGGCGATGCCGCCCGGGCCAGGGACAATTTTCCGAACGCAGTACAGCCGCTTGAGACGTATCAGCCACGGAATGGCGACGTAATCATCGATGCCTTGTTCGGTGCTGGCCTTGCCCGCGATGTTCCGAAGAGCGTCGCTGACGTGATTGAGCGAGTGAAGCAGGCGCAGGTGCCTGTAATTGCCGTCGACCTGCCATCGGGCGTGGACGGTCGTACGGGAACCGTCCGAGGGGCGGCCTTTACGGCCGTTCGGACCGTTACTTTCATGACGCGGAAACCCGGCCATCTCCTGATGCCCGGGCGCGAACTCTGCGGCGAACTGGAAGTCTTCGACATTGGCATACCCGCCCGTATCGTTCGCGCCGAGAAAAAACTGCAAATCGCCGAGAACCAGCCGGAATGTTGGCGCCAGGTGCTGCCTTCAAGCGGACTGGAAACACATAAATACAAACGCGGTCACCTCGTCGTCTTCTCTGGCGAAACAGGCAAGACCGGCGCCGCCCGAATGTCGGCGATGGCGGGGCTGAAGGCCGGGGCAGGACTCGTGACAATCGCCGCGCCGGGAGATGCAGTCGCAGAGAATGCGGCGCACCTTACGGCGATCATGCTGCATCCGATCGAAGAGGAAGCCGCACTCGGCAACTGGCTGCACGACGAGCGGCTGCAGACGTTCGTTCTCGGCCCAGGCTTCGGAGTCGGTGACAAGGCGCGGCGCTTCGTCGCCGCACTTTCCGACCGCCATCTCGTGCTCGACGCAGACGGGCTTTCGTCGTTTAAGGATGCCCCGGATGAACTATTTTCACAGTTCTCCGGCGAGCCGCGGCTGGTGCTAACGCCACATGAGGGGGAGTTCGGCCGGCTGTTTCCCGATATCGCCGCTGACACAGCCATGGGAAAGGTCGAAAAAGCGCAGGCTGCCGCGGCACGGGCGAATGCCGCCATCGTCTACAAGGGCGCCGATACCGTCATCGCCTCGCCTGACGGGAGAGCCTGCATCAACACCAACGCACCGGTTTGGCTCGCAACCGCCGGCTCCGGCGATGTTCTCGCAGGCGTCATTGGAGCGCTGATGGCCCAGGGCGTTCCTGCGTTCGAGGCGGCCGCGGCCGGCGTCTACATGCATGGAGAGGCCGGCATGCGCGCTGGCAAAGGACTGACCGCGGAAGAGCTGGCGACTGAGGTTCGTCCGCTCTGACGACAAGCCTATCGCAACACCGCTTCCTGTAGCGCCATCGCCCCAAAGGGCGCATTGACCTTGCCTTCATGGATCATGAAGGCAAAGACATCCCGCGGTTCGGTTGCAACCTTGCGATCGCCATCGATGAGAGGCAGATCGCCGGGTACCTTGCCATCCGCCCAGGTTTCGAGGCGCGTAGCCCAGTTTTTCRAGTCGCCCGGCGAGTAGCAGGTCCTGATATCGTCCGAACCTTTCTGAAGGCGCRCATAGACGAAGTCGGCAGTTACATCCGCGATCATCGGGTAATCGAAGTGTTCCGCGCAGACAGGCGCAACGCCGTATTTCGAAAGCAACGCCACGAATTCCGGCACCTTGAACGAGTCATGGCGTACCTCGACGACGTGCTTCAGAGGCAAGCCATCCTGCTTGTTCGGCAGCAGCTTGAGGAAGGCTTCGAAATCATCCGGATCGAACTTCTTCGTCGGGGCGAACTGCCAGAGGATTGGGCCCAGGTGCGGGCCGAGCTCCGTCAGGCCCTGAGTGAGAAAGCGCTCCATCGACTCGCCAGCCTCCGCGAGCACACGACGATTGGTGACAAAACGGCTGGCCTTGAGCGAAAAGATGAAGCCATCAGGCACATCCGCCGCCCATTTGGCGAAGGTTTCCGGCTTCTGCGAACTGTAATAGGTGCCGTTGATCTCAATGACCTTCAGCTTGCGGCTTGCATAGTTCAGTTCGTCCTTCTGCTTCAGATCCCCGGGGTAGAAGTGGTCCCGCCATGCCTCGAAGGTCCAGCCGCCGATGCCGACGCGAATGTTGCCGGATTTCGTCATTCCTTCCTCCTCTGATTATCTCAGTCCGCCGACTTGCTTTGCCATATCGACAATCACCCATCCTGGCCTATGCGGATTCTCGCGGCGACCCGTTTCCTGAAAGCCAAACGCCCGGTAGAGCGCAATATTCCGTTTCATGCGAGCATTCGTGTAGAGACGAACTTCCGGAAGCCCCCATTCCCGCGTCGTCTCTTCCACCCATCTCAGAATGGCAAGGCCGTACTGGGCGCCCTGAAATTTCGGGGAGACAGCAATGCTGAAGAGCATCACATGGTCTGGGTGCCGTTCAACGACGGCCAGGCCGGCAAGCTCTCCTTGCACCTCCCGCAACCAGACCTCACCGCGACCGATGCGCGGTGTGTAGTCTTCGGTAACGGGAATCGGCGGGCGGCCAAGGAGAAGCGGGTATGGAGCATAGGCTTCGGCGGTCAGCGCCTCGACCGCCTGCAGGTCATCGAGCGACGCCGCTCTCAGCATCACTCGGCTGCCACAACAGTTTTTCGTGTGGGACGCCGCTCAAGCAGCTCCTTCAGGAACTGCCCGGTATAGGACCGCTTCTCCTTGACGATCGCTTCCGGCGTGCCGACGGCGACGATCTCCCCACCGCCATCGCCACCTTCCGGACCGAAATCGAGAATCCAGTCCGCCGTCTTGATGACTTCGAGATTGTGCTCGATGACGACGACCGAATTCCCCTGGTTGACCAGCTCCTGCAGCATCTCCAGGAGCTTGGCGACGTCGTGGAAATGCAGGCCGGTCGTAGGCTCGTCGAGGATGTAGAGGGTGCGGCCCGTCGATCGCTTCGACAGTTCCTTTGCCAGCTTGACGCGCTGCGCCTCGCCACCGGACAGCGTATTTGCCTGCTGTCCGACCTTGATGTAGCCGAGGCCGACATCCTTCAGGGCCTGCAACTTGTCGCGCACAGCCGGGACGGCAGCGAAGAAATCGACGCCTTCCTCGACGGTCATGTCGAGCACGTCGGCAATCGACTTGTGCTTGAACGTAACGTCGAGCGTCTCCCTGTTGTAGCGCTTGCCATGGCAGACGTCGCAGGTGACGTACACATCAGGCAGGAAGTGCATCTCGATCTTAATGACGCCGTCGCCTTGGCAGGCTTCGCAGCGTCCGCCCTTGACGTTGAACGAGAAGCGTCCCGGTTGGTAGCCGCGCGCCTTCGCTTCCGGCAGACCGGCAAACCAGTCACGGATCGGGGTAAACGCGCCCGTGTAGGTCGCTGGGTTGGAACGCGGCGTGCGGCCGATCGGCGACTGGTCGATATCGATGACCTTGTCGATGTGTTCGAAGCCGTCGATGCGATCGTGATCAGCCGGGATTTCGCGGGCGCCCATGACGCGCCGGGCAGCCGATTTATACAGCGTCTCGATCAGGAACGTGGACTTACCGCCCCCTGATACGCCAGTGACCGCCGTAAAGACGCCGAGCGGGATGGAGGCGGTGACATTCTTCAGATTGTTGCCGCGGGCGCCGACGACCTTGATTTCCTTGCCCTTCTTGGGCTTACGGCGCTCGTCGGGAACCGGAACGCCGAGTTCACCGGACAGATATTTGCCGGTCAGCGACTTAGGGTTCGCCATGATCTCCTGTGGCGTGCCATGGGCGATCACCTGGCCACCATGAATGCCGGCGGCGGGACCGATGTCGACGACATCGTCGGCGGTCAAGATCGCGTCCTCGTCATGCTCGACCACGATCACGGTGTTGCCGATATCGCGAAGGTGCTTCAGCGTATCAAGCAGCCGGGCGTTGTCGCGCTGATGCAAACCGATCGATGGCTCGTCGAGGACATACAATACGCCGGTCAAGCCGGAACCGATCTGCGACGCCAACCGGATGCGCTGGCTCTCGCCGCCCGACAAGGTGCCGGAGTTTCGCGACAGGCTGAGATAATCCAGGCCTACGTCATTGAGGAAGCGCAGGCGGTCGCGGATCTCCTTGAGAATGCGAACGGCAATCTCGTTCTGCTTGGCGCTCAGCGACTGCGGCAGGACCTCGAACCAGTCTCGGGCGACGCGGATCGACATGTCGGTCACCTGGCCGATATGCAGCGTATTGATCTTGACGGCAAGCGCCTCCGGCTTCAGGCGGAAACCGCCACAAGACGGGCAGGGGGCTGCCGACATATAGCGCTCGATTTCCTCTCGCGCCCAGGCGGAATCCGTCTCCTTCCAGCGACGCTCGAGATTGGTGATGATGCCCTCGAAATTCTTGTGCGTGGTATAGGACCGCGCGCCATCGGCATAGTGGAACTCGATCTTTTCGTCGGTACCATTCAGGATGACATCCTTCGCCTGGTCCGAAAGATCGTTCCAACGGGCGCCGAGCTTGAAGCCATAGTGCTTACCGAGAGCTTCGAGCGTCTGATTGTAATAGGGAGAGGTCGACTTCGCCCACGGCGCAATGGCGCCATCGCGCAGCGTGCGCTCAGGCTCCGGCACGATCAGGTTGGCGTCGATCTTCTGCTGCGCTCCGAGACCGTCGCAGGTCGGGCAGGCGCCGGCTGGATTGTTGAAGGAAAAAAGCCGCGGCTCGATCTCGGGAATGGTGAAGCCCGATACCGGGCAGGCGAACTTCTCGGAGAAGAGAACGCGTTCATGCGTTTCGTTAAGCGACTTGTTGGCGGAGCCGCCGGCGGCAGTTTCTTCCGGCGGCAGCGGCTTGTCGGCGAATTCCGCAACGGCGAGGCCATCGGCGAGCTTGAGCGAAGTCTCGAAGCTGTCGGCAAGGCGCGACGCCATATCCGGCCGCACCACAATACGGTCGACCACGACGTCGATATCGTGCTTGTACTTCTTGTCCAGGGCTGGCACGTCGGCGATCTCGTAGAATTGGCCGTCGACCTTGACGCGCTGGAAACCCTTTTTCATCAGGTCTGCCAGTTCCTTCTTGTACTCCCCCTTACGCCCGCGCACGAGCGGGGCGAGAATATAGAGACGCGTGCCTTCTGCGAATTCCAGCACGCGATCGACCATCTGGCTGACCGTCTGGCTCTCGATCGGCAGCCCGGTCGCGGGCGAATAGGGTACGCCGACGCGGGCAAAGAGCAGGCGCATGTAGTCATAGATCTCGGTCACCGTACCGACCGTCGAGCGTGGGTTGCGCGAGGTCGTCTTTTGCTCGATCGAAATCGCTGGCGACAGGCCGTCGATCTGATCGACGTCAGGCTTCTGCATCATTTCAAGGAACTGGCGCGCATAGGCCGAAAGGCTTTCGACATAGCGTCGCTGTCCTTCGGCATAGATCGTGTCAAAGGCAAGCGACGACTTGCCGGATCCCGAAAGGCCGGTCATGACGATGAGTTTGTTTCGCGGCAGATCGAGATCGATGCCCTTCAAATTGTGCTCGCGCGCGCCGCGGATGGAAATCGTCTTCAGTTCGCTCATCGTCTTCTGCTTCTGTGCTGGAACAAGCCCCTTATTTAGTGATGCCGGCTGGCGAGTCGAGGCTGAATGTCCGTCTGCTGCAAGGTTTTCGATTCGGTTGACAGGATCATAGGGATAAACTAGAACAAATAAAGAACAAAATTCCTTGTGGATGAACCGGCGATGGACACCCATCGCCGGCGCTCTATGGTTTAAGGTGCACCGATTGTTTCAAGCGCCGCCGGGCAGGGCGGCAGGTAAGGTGAAAGTATGGCTGGCAGCGTAAACAAGGTAATTCTGATCGGGAACGTGGGCGCTGACCCCGAAATCCGGCGGACCCAGGATGGCCGGCCGATCGCCAACCTTCGCATCGCGACGTCCGAGACCTGGCGTGATCGCACCTCCGGCGAACGCCGCGAAAAGACGGAATGGCATACGGTCGTAGTCTTCAACGAAGGCCTCTGCAAGGTCGTCGAGCAGTATGTGAAGAAGGGCGCCAAGCTCTACATCGAAGGCGCGCTGCAGACGCGTAAGTGGCAAGACCAGAACGGCCAGGACCGCTATTCGACGGAAGTCGTTCTGCAGGGCTTCGGCTCGACGCTGACGATGCTGGACGGTCGCGGCGAGGGTGGCGGCGCAAGCTCCGGCTTCGGCGGTGGTCGCGGCAGTAATGCCGGCGGCAACGATTTCGGTGGCGGCGGTGGCTACGGCGACGATTACGGCGCGCCGTCGCAATCATCTGGCCGCAGCAGCGGTGGCGGCGGCGGTGGAAACTTCTCGCGCGATCTCGACGACGATATCCCGTTTTGATCGCAGAGTATTCGTGGCATAAGTTGGACGGCGCGCCGCAAGGTGCGCCGTCTGCTTTTCAATCTCCGGGATTGGACGTCCCCCGAGCTTGCCGCGATGGAAGCCGTGCAGGTAACCGGCTTTTTGACCTAGCCGGCTGGCGTCGTGATGAGGGTAGATCTCAAACCGTCGACGACGAACTGCGTGGCAAGCGCCGCCAGGATGACACCGAGAAGGCGTGTCAGAATTGCGCGCCCCGTTACGCCGAGGAAGCGATCAAGTCTCTCGGCGATGAGCAGCGAGAGAAACAGCAGCAGCAGGCTCAATGCGATGACAATGATCAATTGCGCCCGCTCGAGCGAAGCCTGCATCGATCCGGCAATTAGGATCGTCGCCGAAATGGCACCGGGACCGGCGATCAGAGGGATCGCCAACGGAAAGACCGAGATATTATGGATATGATCGACGGTGATTGCGGCTGTGCTCGTCTTCTCCTTACGGTCCTGCCGCTTCTCGAATACCATTTCAAAGGCGATCCAGAACAACAGAAGACCACCGGCAATGCGGAAGGCGCCGATCGAGATTCCGAGCACCCCGAGCACGCTGGCCCCGAACAGGGCGAAAGCGGCAAGAATGACAAAGGCGATGATCGAGCCGCGCAGTGCCACCTGTTTTCGCTGGCTGCGGCTCATGCCGGTCGTGAGCCCGAGAAAGAGTGGAGCAAGACCAGGCGGGTCGATCGTGACAAGCAGCGTCGTGAAGGCGTTGATCAGTTGGTCGACGCTTGCCATTGTCTCTCCGTGAGCCCATATAAACACTTGGTTTTTGCGCGATTGTGATGCGGAGAGACCATTTTGGCAAATGGTGTTATTAGGGCGGTGCAAATAACCGTCCCAGAGGCTCCCATTGCCCTCATAAGACCGCAAAAGTCTGTTCAAAACCCGTGCCAAAATTAGCGTAGGAACAGGCTTTCCGCTATAAATCTTCAAGTGATTCTAGAAGAGATCGTGATCTGTTTTGACTGAGCAAACACCCCCCGGCGGCGGGAAGCTCCCGCCAGGCATCGAGCCCATCTCCATCATGGAGGAAATGCAGCGGTCGTATCTCGATTACGCCATGAGCGTTATCGTCAGCCGCGCCCTGCCTGATGTCCGCGACGGCCTGAAGCCCGTGCACCGGCGCATCCTTTACGGCATGTCCGAACTCGGCATCGACTGGAACAAGAAATACGTCAAATGCGCCCGCGTTACCGGGGATGTGATGGGTAAATACCATCCGCACGGCAACGCAGCGATCTACGACGCGCTAGCGCGTATGGCGCAGGACTGGTCGCTCCGCCTTCCGCTGATCGACGGCCAGGGCAACTTCGGCTCCGTCGACGGCGATCCGCCGGCGGCCGAACGCTACACAGAGTGCCGCCTGCAGAAGGCCGCGCATTCGCTGCTCGACGATCTCGACAAGGAAACGGTCGACTTCCGCGATAACTATGACGGCACGCTGTCCGAGCCCGTCGTTGTTCCCGCAAAGTTCCCGAACCTCCTAGTGAACGGGGCAGGCGGCATCGCCGTGGGTATGGCGACGAATATTCCGCCGCACAATCTGTCCGAAGTCATCGACGGCTGCATTGCGCTGATCGACAACCCGGCGATCGAACTGCCTGACATCATGCAGATTATTCCGGGTCCGGACTTCCCGACCGGCGCCAAGATCCTTGGTCGCGCCGGCATTCGCTCGGCCTACGAGACCGGTCGCGGCTCGGTGATCATGCGCGGCGTTGCCACCATCGAGCCGATGCGTGGCGATCGCGAACAGATCATCATCACCGAGATCCCGTATCAGGTGAACAAGTCGACGATGATCGAGAAGATGGCCGAACTGGTGCGCGACAAGCGTATCGAAGGGATCTCCGACCTACGCGATGAATCCGACCGTCAGGGCTATCGCGTCGTCGTCGAGTTGAAGCGCGATGCGAATGCCGATGTCATCCTGAACCAGCTCTACCGCTACACGCCGCTGCAAACCTCCTTTGGCTGCAACATGGTGGCGCTGAACGGCGGCAAGCCGGAACAGCTGACGCTACTCGATATGTTGCGCGCCTTCGTTTCCTTCCGTGAGGAAGTCGTTAGCCGGAGAACGAAATTTCTTCTCCGCAAGGCCCGCGAGCGCGCTCACGTCTTGGTCGGCCTGGCGATCGCTGTCGCCAATATTGACGAGATCATCCGCACGATCCGGCAGGCGCCGGATCCGCAGACCGCACGCGAGCAGTTGATGACGCGCCGCTGGCCGGCCGCCGATGTCGAAAGCCTGATCCGCCTGATCGACGATCCGCGTCACCGCATCAATGAGGACCTGACATACAACCTCTCGGAAGAGCAGGCGCGCGCCATCCTCGAACTGCGTCTGGCCCGTCTGACCGCACTCGGCCGTGACGAAATCGGTGACGAACTCAACAAGATAGGCGAAGAGATTAAGGATTACCTTGAAATCCTGTCGTCGCGGGTTCGCATCCAGACGATCGTCAAAGAAGAGCTTGCAGCCGTTCGCGACGAATTCGGCACGCCGCGCCGCACCGAGATCATGGACGGCGGCCTTGAAATGGACGATGAGGATCTCATCGCCCGCGAAGACATGGTCGTGACGGTCTCCCATCTCGGCTACATCAAGCGCGTGCCGCTGACGACCTATCGCGCCCAGCGCCGTGGCGGCAAGGGCCGCTCCGGCATGACGACGCGCGACGAGGATTTTGTTAGCCAGCTATTCGTTCTCAACACGCATACGCCGGTTCTGTTCTTCTCCTCGCGCGGTATCGTTTACAAGGAAAAGGTCTATCGCCTGCCGATCGGCACGCCGACTGCGCGCGGCAAGGCGCTCATCAACATGCTGCCACTGGAGCCCGGCGAACGCATCACCACGATCCTGCCGTTGCCGGAGGATGAGGACAGCTGGGATAAGCTCGACGTCATGTTCTCGACGACGCGCGGGACAGTTCGCCGCAACAAGCTTTCCGACTTCGTTCAGGTCAACCGCAACGGCAAGATCGCGATGAAGCTCGAGGAAGAAGGCGACGAAATCCTCTCAGTCGAGACCTGCACCGAGCATGACGATGTGCTTCTGACCACTGCGCTCGGTCAGTGCATTCGCTTCCCCGTCGATGACGTCCGCGTCTTTGCTGGCCGCAACTCCATCGGCGTTCGCGGCATCAACCTCGGTGACGGCGACCGCATCATCTCGATGACGATTGTTGGACATGTCGATGCCGAACCTTGGGAACGCGCAGCCTACCTGAAGCGGGCCGCGAGCGAACGCCGCCTCGCGACGGGTGACGCCGAGGAAATCTCGCTGGTTGGCGAGGAAGTGACCGAGGAAGGTCAACTGAGCGACGAGCGCTATGAGGAACTGAAGGCGCGCGAGCAGTACGTCCTGACGGTTTCCGAGAAGGGCTTCGGCAAGCGATCCTCCTCCTACGACTTCCGCATTTCCGGCCGTGGCGGCAAGGGCATTCGCGCCACCGATACGTCGAAGACGGGGGAGATCGGCGAACTCGTGGCCGCTTTCCCGGTCAACGAAGGCGACCAGATCATGCTCGTATCCGATGGCGGCCAGCTCATCCGCGTTCCGGTGGGCGGCATCCGTATCGCGAGCCGAGCAACGAAGGGCGTCACCATCTTCTCGACTGCCAAGGATGAAAAGGTCGTATCCGTCGAGCGCATTAGCGAGCCCGAGGAGGAGGCTGAAGACGTTGCCGAGAATGGCGACGACATTGCCTCGGTTCCGGAAGGTGAGCCTGACACGGAAGCGTGATGTTCTAAGCGTTTGATCTTGAAAACCGGGCGACTGCCCGGTTTTCTTTTTGGGCACCTTGACTGCGGGAACCGGCTGGCGGTGCTGCAGCCGAAATGGAGGGCAGAGCGATCCGGATTCTCGGTATTGACGATGTTGCCATCTTCAAAGTCATTCGACTGGAAGCGCTGCGGACCGAGCCCGCAGCCTTGCCAGCACCGTCGGCGACTGGGAAGCGCTCTCAGACGATGAATGGCGTAGGCGATTGGTCGACGGGCCTGTTCTCGTGGCCCTTAAGCAGGGTGAGCCCGTCGGGATGATGGGGCTGAGCCGCCAGCGTGCCAGTAAGATGGTGCATCGGCCAACGCTCATCAATGGTCTATGTGCGTCGAAGTGAAATGGGCGGCGGCTATGCCAAGGCTCTGCTAGAAGCGACGTTAAGCTATGCGCGAGAGAACGCCATCTCTAGGCACGAAATAGGCCGGACAAACCTCGTTCATCCGGCCTATTTGGATTGAAAACATGCAATCCCAGATGTCGACAGCGGCTAGAACCAACTGTGTTTTCCATCGGTCTTCTTCAGTTCTTCGCTTTCATGGCGAAGTGCAGAGATGGTGGAAGCCACGGACACGATAAACATTATGCTGATAAGGGCGGTGAGCACAGCTAGTATCGTGAACATGAGCAATCCTCCTGGGCTTTGCGTTCACGTCCCTTAGTACTGGCTCATTACCGCCGCACGAGCCGACGCATAAGGGCCATATACCTTGGACGCATCCACTTTGTGATCGTAAAGCGCGACAGTCGCTGCAAGCATACCAGTCATCATTACCATCCAGACAGCATTAATCATGGTAATTTTATTGGGCATATCTTCTTCCTTGTGCGGCGCGTATCGCGTTACGCTGGTTGAGTGAACGCATGCGTGCGAAAATGGTTCCAGGGATATTGACTGGTCGTTTAGCAAGGCCGTTCTGAAGCGACCTTGAATGCGCCGTTCATCTGGCATTCAGAATCCTTAATCGGTTTAAACGCCACATTTCCTGTTTTACGCACGATTGCATAATGTTCCCGTACGCTTGGCCGCACCCAACTTGCATCCTGCATTTCCCGCACGTAGCCGTAGAAAAATTCGGCAAGCAGCGACACGATGACAGCGAATACAACAAGGATGATCAGCATGGGCGTTTTCCGGGGCTGACCGATGCCGGAATGACATCGGGTGTTGACGGTCTCAACTATAGCGAGCCGGTCTGAAGCCGCCTTGAATGCTGCATTCATCCGCCGTTCAGCGATGGGCAAATGACTTGCGGGCAACCGTCATCCATGACAAAAGGGCGTCGAAACAAATGGCTAGGCCAATGACGATAGCTTTTTATCCGGGGTCGTTCGACCCGATCACCAACGGACATCTGGATGTTCTTGTCCAGGCGCTGAGCGTTGCGTCCAAGGTTATCGTCGCGATCGGCGTTCATCCCGGCAAGGCACCGCTCTTTTCCTTCGATGAGAGGGCGAATCTCATTCGCCAGTCGCTCGCGGAAGCAATGCCTGAAAAGACCGGCGACATCTCAGTCGTTGCATTCGACAATCTCGTCGTCGACGCGGCGCGATCCCATAGCGCGACCCTACTAATCCGCGGCCTCAGGGACGGCACCGATCTCGACTATGAAATGCAGATGGCCGGGATGAACCGCCAGATGGCGCCCGACATTCAAACGATCTTTCTGCCAGCCGGAACGGCCTCGCGGCCCATAACCGCCACATTGGTCCGGCAAATCGCTGCCATGGGAGGCGACGTCAGCGCCTTTGTGCCGGCTGCCGTCTTGAAAGCTCTTCAATCCAAGCGCAAATCCTAGGCGACCTTTTCGCCGCAACGGAGCCATTATGAAACTTTTCTCTTTCGCATTTGCAGCCGTGCTTTCCCTTGCCTCGTTCGCGAGCGCTGCATTCGCGCAGTCCGGCAACACGCTGACGATCCAGCTGAAAGACGGTCCGGTCGTGATCCAGCTTATGCCGGACGTCGCGCCGAAGCACGTCGCGCAGATCGAAGCGCTCGCCAAGAAGGGCGCGTATGACAACGTCGCCTTCCATCGCGTCATCGAAGGCTTCATGGCCCAGACCGGCGACGTGAAGTTTGGCAACATGGAAAAAGGCTTCGATGCGAGCCGTGCCGGTACCGGTGGCTCCGACCTGCCTGACCTGCCGGCCGAATTCTCGAAGACGCCTTTCGTGCGCGGTACTGTCGGTATGGCCCGCTCGCAGGACCCGAACTCGGCGAACTCCCAGTTCTTTATCATGTTTGCTGATGGCTCCTTCCTCAACGGCCAGTACACGGTTGTTGGCAAGGTCGTCTCCGGCATGGAGAATGTCGACAAGATCAAGCGCGGCGAGGGCCAGAACGGCGAAGTCAGCAATCCCGACCGGATGATCAAGGTCACCGTCGGCAGCAAGTAAGTTTCAAGACAAGTAGGAGAAGAAGAATGGCCGAGATCAAGGATCCCGAAAACACCATCATCCTGGAAACCACCAAGGGTAAGGTTGTCATCCAGTTGCTGCCGGAAGTAGCGCCGGAACATGTCGCCCGCATCAAGGAACTCGCTCGCGAGAAGGCCTATGACAACGTTGTCTTCCATCGCGTCATCAACGATTTCATGGCGCAGACCGGCGACGTGAAGTTCGGCAAGAAGGGCGGCGAGAGCTTCAACCCGAGCCGCGCGGGCATGGGCGGTTCCGAGAAGCCCGACCTCAAGGCTGAGTTCTCGGCGGTCAGCCACGTCAGAGGCACGTGCTCGATGGCCCGCTCCCAGAACCCGAACTCTGCCAATTCGCAGTTCTTCATTTGCTTCACCGATGCTCCTTGGCTGAACAAGCAGTACTCCGTCTGGGGTCAGGTCATCGAAGGCATGGACAACGTCGACAAGATCAAGAAGGGCGAGCCGGTCGTCGATCCGGACTCGATCGTCTCGATGCGGGTTGCCGCTGACGTCTGATTGTGATTTTTGCTGAAACCCGCCCTTGCGCGAAAGCGTGGGGCGGGTTTCGCTTTGCCTGGATTTGAGTGATGCGCGTAGACCTCTTTGATTTCGACCTGCCGGATGAACGGATCGCCCTGCGGCCCGCCGAGCCGCGCGATAGCGCGCGCCTGCTCGTCGTCGACCCGGCGGGCGAAGTGCAGCTGTCGGACTATCGGGTTAGCGATTTGCTCAGCTTTCTAAGGGCAGGGGACGCGCTCGTCTTCAACGACACCAAGGTGATCCCGGCGCGGCTCGAGGGCATCCGTTATCGTGAGGGCGCCGGCGGTCAGCAGGTTTCGGCAACGCTGCATATGCGCACCGGCTCCAGCCGCTGGAAGGCTTTTGCCAAGCCCGGTAAGCGCATCAAGATCGGTGATCGCATCTCATTTGGCCATGACGGCACCAGCTGCCTGCTCGGCAAGCTCGAATGCACGGTCGAGGAAAAAGGCGAGGGCGGCGAAGTCACCCTTGCCTTCGACCTGTCTGGGCCGATGCTCGACGAGGCCATCCATTCCGTCGGACATATTCCGCTGCCACCCTACATCGCCGCCAAACGCGCCGAGGATGAACGCGACCGCGCCGACTACCAGACCATCTATGCGCGCGAGGAAGGCGCCGTCGCCGCTCCCACGGCCGGACTTCACTTCACGCCCGCGCTTTTCGACGCGATCGACAAGGCTGGGGTCGAGCGCCATTTCGTGACGCTACATGTCGGCGCCGGCACCTTCTTGCCAGTCAAAGCGGACGATACCGACGACCACAAGATGCATCTCGAAAGCGGCTATGTCAGCGCCGAAACGGCTGCGAGCCTCAATGCCGTGAAGGCGAGGGGCGGGCGCATCATCTGTGTGGGCACGACTTCGCTACGGCTGATCGAAAGTGCTGCGCAGGACAATGGCGAGATCCGGGCCTGGGCCGGTGCCACGGGTATCTTCATCACGCCAGGCTACCGCTTCAAGGCGGTTGACATGCTGATGACGAACTTCCATTTGCCCCGATCGACCCTGTTCATGCTCGTTTCGGCCTTTGCCGGCTTCGAGACCATGCATGCAGCCTATCAGCACGCGATTTCGACGGGCTACCGCTTCTATTCCTATGGCGATTCCAGCCTTCTTTTCCGGAAAGACTAAATGACCGAGAACTTTCAGTTCACCCTCAAGAAGACTGACGCCGGTGCTCGCCTGGGCGAGGTCTCGATGCCGCGGGGCACGATCCGCACGCCGGCCTTCATGCCCGTCGGCACCGTCGGTACCGTTAAGGCCGTGTATCTCGACCAGGTTCGCGACACGGGCGCCGACATCATCCTCGGCAACACCTATCATCTCATGCTGCGCCCTACAGCGGAACGCGTGGCCCGGCTCGGTGGTCTGCACAAGCTGATCCGCTGGGAGCATCCGATCCTGACCGATTCCGGCGGGTTCCAGGTGATGTCGCTCTCGGGTCTCCGCAAGCTCGATGAGCAGGGCGTAACCTTCAAGTCGCATGTCGACGGCAGCCTGCATCACATGTCGCCGGAGCGCTCGATCGAGATCCAGGGACTGCTCGATTCCGACATCCAGATGCAGCTTGACGAGTGCGTGGCGCTGCCGGCGGAACCGCGGGAAATCGAGCGCGCCATGGAGCTGTCGCTGCGCTGGGCGGAGCGTTGCAAGGTCGCCTTCGGCAACCAGCCGGGTAAAGCCATGTTCGGCATCGTGCAGGGCGGGGATGTACCCGCGCTGCGCGTCCGGTCGGCCGCGGCACTGACCGATCTCGATCTCAAGGGCTACGCGGTCGGCGGTCTCGCCGTTGGCGAGCCGCAGGAGGTCATGCTGAAGATGCTCGAGGAGACCCTTCCGGTATTGCCAACGGAGAAGCCGCGCTATCTCATGGGCGTCGGTACGCCTGACGATATCCTGAAGTCCGTCGCTCGCGGCATCGACATGTTCGACTGCGTGATGCCGACCCGCTCTGGCCGTCACGGGCTTGCCTTTACACGTCGCGGCAAGGTCAACATCCGCAATGCCCGTCACGCAGAGGATATGCGGCCGCTCGACGAACAATCGAACTGCCCGGCATCGCGCGACTACTCCCGTGCCTACCTGCACCACCTCGTGCGTGCCAATGAGGCCCTCGGCGGCATGCTGCTCTCCTGGCACAATCTCGCCTATTACCAGGAGCTGATGCAGGGCATCCGCAAGTCAATCGCCGAAGGCCGTTTCGCCGATTTCATGGCCGAGACCATGGAGGAATGGGCGAGGGGCGATCTCGATCCAGTCTGAGCCGCCTTAAGCTTCGGCAAACTGGTCATAGGCGCGCAGCGCGTCTGCGGCATACATCAACGCTGGGCCACCGCCCATATAAACACTCATCGCCATGACCTCGGCGACCTCTTCACGAGTGGCGCCGAGTTCTTTCAATGCCTTGGCGTGAAAGCCGATGCAGCCGTCGCAGCGCTGAGTGACGCCGATCGCCAACGCGATCAGTTCCTTCGTCTTCTTGTCGAGGGCGCCATCGGCGCTTGCGCCTTTCGCTAGTGCGTAGAAGCCTTGCATGGCCTCCGGCGCCAGCTTTCTCAGTTCTCCGGTATAGGCGGCGATATCACGGGTGATCTGCTTGTAATCCTTGCTCATCATTCTGTTTCCGTATTTCTTGCTTTTCATTTCGTAAAAATGTGATATCAATAAAATACGAAATGTAAAGAGGCGCCGATGACGGACTTCACGCTGGAGATGAGCGGCAAGGCGGAAGGGGCTGCGGAGTTCCTGAGTGGACTTGCAAGCCCGCACAGGCTGCTGATCCTCTGTCTTCTTGCCGCCGGCGAGAAGAGCGTTGGTACGCTGGTCGAGGAGACAGGCATCGGCCAGACCTCAATGTCGCAGCATCTGGCGAAATTGAAGAAGGAAGGCCTCGTCGATTTCCGGCGGGACCACCGTACGCTCTATTATTTTATAAACGATCCGGCGGCTCTGGAGATCATGGAAATTCTCTACAACCGCTTCTGCAGGAAGGTTTGAGCAATGACGCAGTCGATGAAGGTGGTGACACCGCGCCAGGCGAAAGAGTGGATAGGTGCGGGCGAGGCGGTCCTTATCGACGTCCGCGAGCCGGAGGAGTTCCGCAGCGAGCATATCGCTTCGGCCCTTTCCCTGCCTCTGTCCGAGGTCGGAAACCTCACCCGAGTCCTTTCCGTCCCGGCCGGACGCAAAGTCGTATTCCAGTGCCTGAAGGGCGGTCGCGGCCAGCAAGCCTGCGAGCGGCTGGTAGCCCAGGAGGGAAGCGAGTATCCGGTCTTCAATCTTGAGGGCGGCATCACTGCTTGGAAAGCGGAAGGCCTGCCGGTGGTCGGCACAGCCGCCCCGCGCCTAACGATCTTCCGTCAGGTCCAGATCGTCGTCGGCTTCCTCGTGCTGCTGTCGGTGCTTGCCGGCTTCTTCATCAGCCCAGCTGGCTTCGTCGTTGCCGGCCTGTTTGGCGCGGCGCTTGCCTTTGCCGGCATATCCGGCTGGTGCGGGATGGCGAAGCTGCTCAACCTGATGCCTTGGAACCAGCCAGCCTGATCTGAATTCCAAACGAAAAATCGCGAGAGGCTTTCCGCGGCATTTCTTTAGATGCCTTTGCTTTCGGTATTTGGCACGATCTGCACACCGTTGATCTTGTAGTTTCCGTCAGGCTGACGCGCCAGCTGGTAGACGGCAGTCCAATCCTTGCCGTCACGGCCTGATATCAGCACCTCGTGATGGATCATCGCGCCATTGTCGATCGAGCGGCTGCGCCCAAAGGCATAATTGCCAGGGTGGTAAACCGGCTCGTAGCTTTTCTTGACCATGGCGAAGAAGACGTTCTTGTCGGGGTAGATCGCCTTGATCCCGGGTGCGGCGAAGGAATAGGCCGTGTCGACGTCGTCGTTCAGGAACGCCTTGATCTGCGCCTCGATCATCGCTCGCGTCGCGTCGATCGGATCTTCGGCTTGAGCGGTCGCAAACAAAACGAAGGACGCGGCACACAGAATGAAAACTGCGAGAAAGGCGCGCATGGCAACGGCTCCGGCTGTCCTAGGAATTCTAGGGCAGTCTACGCACAAGGAAAGAGCATAGATCAGCAGGCGGGGTGTTGGTAGGCGTCCTTCGTGCGCTATTCCTTACGGGAGATTGTGAGTTCATGCTGAACCGCGACTTTTGTGGCTCATCAAGCTAGCCGGCATGTCTGATCTGCGCGAGCAGTTTCTTTCGGAAGACTTCGGCCGGGGTTCGATAGCCAAGGCATTTGCGGGGTGTTGCGTTAAGCCGGTTGCAGATCTCGATCAGATCGGCATCTGTGACCGATAATGGATCGACCTCTCTCGAAAGCCATTTCCGGACGCGGCCATTGGTATTCTCGACGGTGCCTTTCTGCCACGGCGATTGCGGGTCGCAGAACCAGGTTTGGGTGCCGATGCTCGCCTGAAGATACGGCCAATCCGTAAACTCCGTGCCACGGTCGAAGGTGATCGAGCGACGGGCTAGATGGGGTAGGGCCTTGAGGGCCTGTATGAGGCCGTCCATGACCGGACGTGACTGACGGTCGTTGTTACGCAGGAAGATCGCAAATCGGCTAACGCGCTCGACGAGCGACGTGACGTTGGCCTTTCCAAACTTCTTGCGGAACTGGATAAGATCACATTCCCAGTGCCCAAACTGTTTTGCGGTCAGCGACAGTGTCGGGACGACGCAAAATGTTCAGATCCGAGCTAAAGCGTTGACCGTGCTTGCGTCTGGCATGTCTTGGCCTGCGCCTGGCACGACGCTCCGGCAGATGTCGCCACAGCTTGATCGCCTGGCCGTCGGCCGAGTATGCGAATTTGTAGATCGTCTCGTGGCTCACCGAGATCGGATGGTGCTCCAGGCGCATCCGACCGGCAATCTGCTGCGGTGACCAGCCGTCTACGATCCGCTCGATCACCGATTGCCGGACATGCGAGAAGCGCGCGAGCTTGCGCAGCTTTAACCGGCGATCACAGGCCATCTGATGCGCGGTCACGCAGTAGTAGCCGCTGAGATCAGGAACTTCCTTGTCGACGAATATGTTGCGCCGGACTTCGCGAAAGATCGTCGAACGATGCCTTCCGAGCTTCTCTGCAATGGCGTCAATACTGAGCCCAGCCAACCTCCAACGGGCAATCTTACGGCGTTCGTCCAATCCAATCTGAGAGTAGGTGCGCTTCATTGCATCGTCCTTGCAATTGATAACCC